>JAZLIC010000121.1:0-2247 GCA_045617225.1 Clostridia bacterium | reverse complement strand
TATCTCCGACTCCGTAGTCGGCAGCTTCCTTTCGTAATACTCAACCTTAAATTGGTCGCCGTATTCCGCATGGGTTGTCCACTCGCCATGCGCCGCAATGCTTTCGCCTTCCGTGATAGTCGGCATATATCCGGTCATGGTGATTAGCTGACCGTTATTTGACACATCACAGACTGTGTAACCGTTCTCACGATTTTCATAAATCACATTTTCTACTACGCCTTCTATTGTTATCATGCTAATCACCCCCTGTCCTTTTATATAATTATATCTAAGCAAGCGACAAAATACAAGAGTTTTAGTTAAATATTCGCCGTCTTATTCATCATTATTATTTGATATGTAGCTTATGTAATCTTCCTTTTTCATATATGTAAGGCTCGGTATTTCTCTTTCAAGACGCCTTAATATCTCCGGCGTATCGTCTGCGGAGCCCTCATCAAGGACTATTATATCGCCGGGAAATGACTCCCAAATTATACCTCGCACAATCCCTTCGATTGTATCTTCACGATTTTTGACCGAAAGAACAATGTGAGAGCTCTTTAAGCTCCTTAGCTTCTTTTTCTTTTTATCTACCAATTTTTCAACCATTGCCACAGCACCGTATACCATCAAAAAACAGATAATTGTTGCAATAAGTGTTTGCATATAACCACCACCCCTTTGTATATGATATGTATAAAACAAAAAAGGGTGATACTTAATTGGGTGAGTATACAAAAAACGGGCGACCTCACAGGGTCGCACCTACTAAACAGATTTTATCACGTCACAGTGCTTTTGTCATAATCAGTGCGTTTTCACGGTCTTTGTAGTAGTGCTTTCTAAATCCTGCCTCCTCAAAGTCCAATCCTTTATAAAGCTTTTGTGCCGCAATATTACTCTCCCTGACTTCAAGGGTAATACTCGACATATCATTTTCGGCAGATTTAGAAATCAAGGCATTTATCAGCATCTTTCCGATACCGTTTCGCCTATACTCAGGCATAACCGCTACATTTGTGATATTTGCAACATCTCCCATAAACCATACGCCTGCATAACCTACAACCTTCTCATCTTCATCATCTATGGCAACCAAAAACAGAGAAATATCATTTTTTAGTTCTTCTTCAAACATTTTAACTGTCCAAAAGTCGTTTGGAAAACAAATCTTTTCTAAATCATATACCTGACTTAAATGCAATGATTCCATATCACAAATCAAAATCATCAACAATCCTCCAAACGAGCTTTTTTATCTGTGCAAGGCAAGTTTTATATTCTGCTAAATCACCGCCGTAAGGGTCTGATACATCACCGCTCATACCGGCGTATTCGGAAAGCGTATAAACGTTTGCACTCAGAAAATTAGCCATAATCGCCTGTTTTTGAGATAATGTCATTGTAAGGACAACATCTGCCGCATCAATCATATCTTTTGTAAGTTGTTTTGAAGTATGACCTGATATGTCAATTCCCTCATCTGCCATAGCGGCTATTGAATTTCTTGATGCAGGGTCGCCGGTTGCAAATATGCCTGCGGAAAGTGCAATAATACTCTTGTTATTTTCTTTTGCTATTGTGCGGCAAAGTGCTTCTGCCATAGGGCTTCTGCAAGTGTTACCGGTGCAAACAAACAAAAAGGTTTTAAAAGAATTCAAATTAAGAATTCTGTTACCTGCCGCACGATAAAGACGGTTTTTAACCGCCCTCCACATTCCGTTGTCCGATATTTCGGGTGCGTATATTTCCTTAACACCTCTTAAATCCAAATCTCTGAGTGCGTGAAACAAGTTTCTTGCCGCAGAGCTTGGGTCATTATTACTGCCAAGCGAGAAAACTTCACATAATCCCTCAAACTCATTTTTAAACTCATCAAATGCCAAAATACCGACTTTGACATCACGGGACATTATAAACGCTTTTGTCTTTTGAATATTGCCACGCAGAATTCTTACCTCAGCATTTGGAGAATAATGCTTATATTTAAGTCCCGGTGACTGCGGTGTTTGGTTTTCTTTAAGCTCGGTTTCAATCAACACTTCGCCCAGCACCTCGGTAAGTTCTTCGTATGTTACGCCGCCCGGGCGGAATATCTTTGGCACATCTCCGCTTAAATCAAGGACTGTTGACTCAACGCCTACATCAGAGTCGTCACCTTTAATTATTGCATCTACTCTGCCATACATATCATCCATTGCATCATCTGCGGTTGTGGGACTTGGAAGTCCGCTTAAATTTGCACTCGGTGCCGCAATAGCA
>JAZLIC010000120.1:0-7639 GCA_045617225.1 Clostridia bacterium | reverse complement strand
ATCTAATACTATTAGATTTTTCGACAAATTTTATTATATAAAAACATATTTATATCTTTTCACAATGTTTATATTTGTCTTTTCTGTCTTTTAGCGCTCTGGACTTTTTTAACATCCCCGTATTTACGGGTTTACTTTCTCTTTACTATATTCCCCATTGCCTTGACGATGGAATTATCCTCAATAACGCCACGAACTGCGGTTAATGGGTAAACAGAGGTGTTTTTGCCAATTACAGTTCCGGGGTTTAAAACACAACCGCAACCCACATCTGCACCATCGGCAAGTATAGCGCCGACCTTACGCAAATTTGTTTCGTAATCAACATCACCGTGCACAACAACAGGCTTTCCGTCGGTTTTAAGATTAGAACACACAGTACCTGCCCCCGTGTGGGACTTGTTACCCAAAATAGAGTCGCCGATATAGTTGTAGTGCGGTGTTTGAACATTGTCAAGCAATATGCAATTTTTATATTCCGAGGAGTTGCCGATAACGCAGTTTTTGCCGATTATGACATTGCCCCTGATGAATGCGCCCGGACGAACTTCTGTGCCGGAGCCGATAATGCAAGGGCCTTCAATGGTTGCAGTAGGGTAGATTTTCACATCTTCGCCTACAAGCACATCAGGTTTAAGCAGGGTATAACCGTCAAGACCGTCACTTATAATTTTCTGTGCAAGGCTCTTTATCTGCGGCAGTATCTCCCACGGATATTCGGAACTTTCAAATACTTCCTTTAAATAAGGGGTGTTGCAATCAAAAAGCTCACTTGTCTTTACGGATTTACTCAACGCCGTGACCTCCCTTTAAGATAACATCTACAATGCGTTCTGCATACTCTTTGCAGAGCTTTTCGCTTTCGCACTCAATCATAACACGTATTACGGGCTCGGTACCGCTTTCACGCAGGAGAGTGCGTCCCTTTCCGCCAATGAGTTTATCAACTTCCTTAAGCTCGTTCTGCACATTTGCATCTTTTAGTACAGCGGTTTTATCTTTAACACGCACATTCTTCATATACTGCGGATAAAGTTTAATCCCTTTTGCAAGCTCTGCAAGAGGAGTCTTGGAATCGCAGATTTCCTCACACACCATAATTGCAGTAAGAAGTCCGTCGCCGGTGGTAGCATACTTTTTAAGTATAATATGACCTGATTGCTCACCGCCGATGCTGAAATTGTTTTGTTGCATACATTCATATACAAATCTGTCGCCGACTTTTGTCTGTGCACACTCTATGCCGACTTCTTTAAGACTGTTTACAAAACCGCTGTTTGACATAATGGTTGCAACAACCGTATTCTGATTAAGCATACCTCTTGCTTTAAGACGCAAACCGAGGATATACATAATAGCGTCACCGTCAATAATATTTCCGTTTCCGTCTACTGCAATACATCTGTCACAGTCACCGTCAAAAGCAAAGCCTACATCAAGGTGTTGCTCGCGGACTAAATTACAAAGATTCTCTATATGCGTAGAGCCGCAATCTAAGTTGATGTTAAGACCGTCAGGCTCGTTGCCGATAATAACGGTTTCGGCACCGAGTGCACCAAATACCGATTTTGCAATCATCCAGGAAGCGCCGTTTGCACAGTCAAGACCGATTTTAAGTTTCTTATAAGAATTAGAGGCAAGAGATATAAGATAACCAACATATCTGTTTCTGCCTGAAACATAGTCAATAATCTGTCCTATCCTGCCTTTTTGTGCAAGCGGAATGTCCGGCTCTGTAATACCGATAGCGGCCATATCGCCGTCAATATACGCTTCAATCAATGCGGTGGTACTGTCGTCTAATTTTTCGCCATAGCGATTGATGACCTTTATACCGTTGTCATAGTATGGGTTATGTGATGCGGTAATCATAATACCGCAGTCAAATTCATCCTGACGTGTAACATATGATACGCTTGGGGTGGTGGTAACGTGGAGCATATACGCATCTGCGCCGGAGGCGGTAAGACCTGCCACGATTGAATATTCAAGCATATAGCTTGAACGGCGTGTGTCTTTACCGATGACTATTTTCGGACGATAGCCGGTTTTTTCGGAGATAGAGGAGTAGTACCAACCCAAAAATCTGCCTACCTTATAGGCGTGCATTGATGTAAGGTTCATATTTGCTTCGCCGCGGAAACCGTCTGTTCCGAAATATTTATTCTTTTTTGTAAGATTGGTTTTGATTTCTATTTTATCTCTGATCAGTTGGTCTGCGGAAATGTTGAAAAGCTCACAAATCTGTAACACTTTGTCAATCTGCGGAAGCGCCTGGTCCATTTCCCATTTTGAAATAGATTGTCTTGAAACGTCTAACTTTTCGGCTAACTGTTCCTGGGAAAGTCCTGCATCTATCCTGAGCTTTGAAATCTTTTCGCCTATTTTCATAATATCACCTCGTATTATAGTATATTTTGGATTATATCAAAATATTTATTATAGTCAAGCAACCGGAATAATGTTTTTTGGCAACTTTTGGTTGCTAAAACAACGGCGTTATATAATTAAATATAAAAATGACAGACAGAATAGCCCTAAATTGCAAACTTTGATTTACAACTTAATATAAATTTTGATAGAAAAATTTTACTGCAAATTTTGCGGCTTTATCTTACAATATCACCTACGCCATCAAGTATATGCGTGGGACGATACGGGAAGTTTTCAACCTCATCACGAGAAGTAACGCCGCTTAAAACGAGTACGGTGTCAATAGATGACTCTATACCTGATAGAATGTCCGTGTCCATTCTGTCGCCGATAATAACCGTGTCAACAGAGTGTGTATTAAGCTTCTTCATAGCGTGACGAATAATAAACGGATTTGGTTTGCCGATAAAGTATGCCTTTTTGCCTGTGGCAATCTCTATTGGGGCAATCAAAGCACCTGTTGCCGGCATAATGCCGGTTTCTGTGGGCCCTGTTACATCGGGATTTGTACCGATAAGGCGTGCGCCTTTATTTACAAGTGCGATAGCTTTTTCAATTTTCTCAAAATTATAGTTATGGGTTTCGGAAACAATTACAAAGTCAGGGTTTACATCATTCATATATATACCTGCGTCGTACAGAGCATTCATAATACCTGCGTCACCTATTACATAGGCACTTTGTCCTTCGCCTTGTGTTTTCAGAAATTTTGCGGTAGCCAAAGCACTTGTATAAAAATGCTCCTCTGACACTTCAAGTCCCATACGTTGGAGCTTGCGACTAAGCTCTAACGGAGTTTTCTCCGGACTGTTGGTAAGAAAGAGGTAGTTCTTTTCTTCACTATTGAGCCAGTTTACAAATTCGGCTACGCCGTCTAATATTTTGTTGCCGTGATATATAACGCCGTCCATATCGCATATAAAACCAAGTTTAGATTTAATCTGTTCCATAATGTTTTTCCTCTCAAAAAATTTGTAATATTTACCTTTAAATCATACTATACAGTTGCGGCTTTGTCAAACATTGTCTGTGTCTGTTTGATGACATTGATTTATAATGTTTGTAACAGTTAATTTTTGCTATTGCGAAAAATGTATATATGTGTTACAATATGCGAGAGGTGATAATGATGAAAACCGTATCTTGGAAGGCGGCACTTAAAAATGGTGTTGTTACAGGCGTAATAAGCTTTGCGGCGTTTGCGATATTTACTTGCTTTTTAAACTATTTTATCTTGGACGGAATAACTTTTTATGAGTCCGCTAATGCTGCAATTAACGGAATATCATTTACAACAGTAAATATTATATATGTTGTTTTATCGGCAATAGTTCCCGTGATATTTCTGCGGTATGAAAAGATAAAGTTCTTGCTGCTAAACAGTGGCATAGCTTTTGTGGTCTTTGAGGTTTTGGCTTTGTTGCTAACGGTTTTGATTATGTATGGGATTGTTAACATATTCGGACTTTATGTTCAGTATACATTCGAGATACTGTCATATGCTCTTGTTATGGTTCCTGTGGGTTCTGTCCTCGGCACTGTAATTGCGATTATAATAAACGCAATTCTAAATGAAAAGAAGTTAAGTTAAAGTTTATCCGAAATGTTCTTTGAATATGCAAAATTAAATATATTATAATAAAATTAAAAAGAGGAGTTGTATTTTATGGTAGAAAGAAGAAGTGTAGTAACGGCAATTATTTTAACAATTGTTACTTGCGGAATTTATGGTATTTATTGGTTTATTGTGCTTAATAATGATGTCAATACTTTAAGCGGCACACCCGAGGACACAAGCGGCGGAATGGCGTTTTTGTTTTCGATTATTACGTGCGGAATTTATACATTCTTTTGGATGTATAAGATGGGTACAAAGCTTGATAACATTGAAACTCAAAGGGGTGCTTATCCTCAGTCGAGAGGCATAGTATATTTGCTTCTTTCTTTATTTGGACTCAGCATTGTTTCATATGCGCTTATGCAGGATTCCGTTAATAGACTTGCTTAAAAGGAAGATGTATAATGAAAACGGTTTTATTTTTGGTAAACCATGATGTAACAATTTACAATCTAAGGTTTGAGCTTGTTCAGGCACTTGTAAATGCAGGGTACAGAGTTGTTATATCTTCACCAAACGGTGAGAGAATAAAGGAACTTACAAAGATTGGTTGCGAGTACATAGAACAAAAGGTATCAAGACACGGAACCAATCCCATTACGGATTTTAAACTTACATTGGACTATATCAAACTTCTTAAAAAGGTTAAGCCTGATATAGTGTTCTCCTATACCATTAAGCCGAATTTATACGGCGGTATGGCTTGTGAAATCTTAAAGGTCCCTTATGCAGTAAACATAACAGGTCTTGGTACTGCGGTTGAAAACGGCGGAATACTTCAAAAGTTTATTGTTATGCTATATAAGCTTGCGTTTATCGGCGTTCATACGGTGTTTGTGCAGAATGAAGAAAATAAACAGTTTTTTATAGACAGAAAGATTGCGGCAGATAAGCTTGTTTTGCTTCCGGGTTCAGGAATAAACTTAGAAAAGTTTTCATATATTGATTATCCGGAAAGCGATGTTACCAAATTTGTTCTTATATCAAGAATTATGAAAGAAAAGGGTATTGACCAGTATTTAGAGGCGGCAGAATATATAAAGAAGAAGTATCCGAATACGGAGTTTCACATCTGCGGCTTCTGTGAGGCGGAGTATGAAGGCAAACTTCAGGAATTTTCCGATAACGGTACGGTGATATACCACGGAATGGTAATGGATATAAGAGAAGTTTTAAAGGATATGCATTGTACTGTTCATCCTACATACTATCCGGAAGGCTTATCAAATGTTCTGCTTGAAAGCGCCGCAACCGGCAGACCGCTTATTACGACAGACAGAAGCGGTTGCCGGGAGGTGATAGACAACGGCGTAAACGGCTTTGTCTGCAAGCAAAAGGATAGCAGCGACCTTATCGAAAAGATAGAAAAGTTCCTTGCACTGTCACCTGAGGAGAGAAAGCAGATGGGTAAGAATGCAAGGAAAAAGGTCGAAAAAGAATTCGACAGACAGATAGTGATTGACGAATATATGAAGCTTGCGGCAGAAATATAAAAGCAAATAAAAGCGGTGGCGTTTTCGCCGCCGTTTTTTTGCGTTCGTTCGTTTTTTTAACTTAAAACACTTGTTTAGAGAGAATTTTTATGCTACAATAAATATAATTATAATTTCGATGGAGGTGAAACAGATGTCTGCACGTATTTCGGAGGTGGAAAAGGGAAGCCTTGCAGATTTGGCAGGAATAAAGCAGGGTGAACTGATAGAGCGTATAAACGGCATAGAAATTACAGATTACCTTGATTATATGTATTCATCTTCAAATGAGGATATAGAAATCACTCTCCCTGACAGAAAGGTAAATATCATAAATGAGGATTATGAGCCTCTTGGAATTTACTTTGAAAGTATGCTTATTGACAAACCACGTTCATGCCAAAATAAGTGCATTTTCTGTTTCATTGACCAACTGCCGAATGGTATGAGGGAAACCTGCTATTTTAAAGATGACGATTATCGCTTGTCCTTTCTTCAAGGCAATTATGTTTCAATGACAAATATGAATGATGATGATGTGGAAAGGATAATACGCTACAACATTCCGCGGATAAATATTTCCGTTCACACCACCAATCCGACGCTTAGAGAAAAGATGCTTCATAATAAGAGAGCAGGAGAAGTGCTTAAATATTTAGAACGCTTTGCGGAAGGCGGACTTATGATGAACGGACAGATTGTTCTCTGCCCGGGTATAAACGACGGAGCGGAGTTTGACCGCACGCTTCACGACCTCTTTGCGTTGGGCGACTCTATGGAGAGCGTATCTGTGGTTCCTGTGGGACTTACCGACCACCGCAGCGGATTGTTTGACCTTGCTTTATTTGATAAGGAGGGTGCAAAGAAAGTTATAAGACAGGTGGAGGAATGGCAAAGGATATTTATAAAAGAGCGTGGCACTGCCTTTGTGTTTTTGGCGGATGAGTTTTACTTGATGGCGGAGGAAGATATCCCGAGTTATGACCACTATGAAGATTTTTTACAGATAGAGAACGGTGTCGGATTATCTGCGTCTTTGGAATATGAATTCTATCAGGCGTTAGAGGATAAAAAGGAACATATCGCAAAGCATAAAAAGACCGTTGCAACAGGCGTTTTGGCACACGGACTTATAAGCAAGCTTGCAAATGAGGTCGGCGATAATGTTTATGTAGAAAAGATAGAAAACAAGCACTTCGGCAAGAATATTACAGTTGCAGGCTTGATAGTGGGCAAAGACTTGATTTCACAGCTGAAAGGCAAAGAGGTGGGCAAAGAATTGCTTATATCATCATCAATGCTTCGGCATAACGAGAATGTATTTTTAGATGATGTGACTATTGAAGAAGTAGAACAGGCACTTGGGGTAAAGGTTACCCCTGTTGAGAATGACGGTTACGCATTGCTTGATGCGTTTGTCAGATAAGGAGGCAGATGTATGAAACCTGTTGTTGCAGTTGTAGGCAGACCAAATGTGGGGAAGTCTACATTCTTTAATAAAATAGTCGGCAGGCGTATCTCTATTATTGAAGATACACCGGGCGTCACACGTGACCGTATTTATGCAGATGCGGAGTGGTCAGGGAGAAAGTTTACCCTGATTGATACCGGCGGTATAGAGCCGGTGAGCAATGATAAAATATTGGTGCAGATGCGTCGCCAGGCAGAACTTGCCATTGATATGGCAGATGTAATAATTTTTATGGTAGATGTAAAGGAGGGAATGACTGCCTCCGATAAAGATGTTGCCGCTATCCTTCAAAGGTGTGGAAAGCCTGTTATACTTGCCTGTAACAAGGTGGACAATCCGGGCAATCCCCCTATGGAAATGTACGAGTTCTATAATTTAGGTATAGGTGAGCCCTATCCGATATCGTCAATACACGGTCTTGGCGCAGGTGACCTTTTGGACGAGGTGTTAAAATACTTCCCGGACGAGGATGATGCCGAGGATGAGGAGGGCGTTATCCATGTTGCGATTGTGGGTAAGCCTAATGCCGGCAAGTCATCTTTGATAAATTGTATTATGGGCGAAAACCGTGTTATCGTAAGCGATGTAGCCGGAACAACCCGTGACGCAATTGACACGCCGTATGTGCGTGACGGACAGAAGTAT
>JAZLIC010000119.1:0-20627 GCA_045617225.1 Clostridia bacterium | reverse complement strand
CTGATACTAACAAAATCCGTATCAAGATTTGCAAGGAATTTGCTTGATACCATCAGCATTTGCAGACGGCTTCGTGAAAAAGATATCGGAATATATTTTGAAAAGGAAAATCTAAATACGCTGAATTTAAACAGCGAAATGTTGCTGGCGTTATACGCAATGTTTGCCCAATCGGAAAGTGAATCAATAAGTGCAAATGTTAAGAACGGCAAACGTATGCGGTATAAAGCCGGTAATGTAGGATATAACTTTAATATGGTATATGGCTATAAACAAGATGAGAATAAGAATATAAGTCCGGATTTTGAACAAGCCACTGTAGTAATATTCATATTCGAGGAATACTTGCGAGGTAAAAGCTTAAAGGAAATCTGCGGACTTTTGAAAGACCAAAACAGAAAATCGCCCGGCGGAAAAGATGAATGGAAGCCCGAAGCCGTTAAAAGAATACTTACCAATGAAAAGTATGCCGGAGATGTACTTACACAAAAAACATTCACATCAAATGTAATAGACAAAAAGACCATTAAAAACACAGGGCAAATCACTCAATATTTGGTAAGGGATCATCACATTCCAATCATTCAAAGAGAAAAATTCGATATGGTTCAAATTGAGGTAAAAAAGAGAAGCTGCATCAGAAGAAATGAAAACAAAGATGAGTTTATGAAATACAGCGGCAAATTTGAATTCAATAACAAAATCATATGCGGTCAATGCGGTACAAAATACAGGCGAACCATGTGGGTAACAAAGAAAAATGAAAAACAATATAAATGGAGATGCCTTGGAAGAACAAACGAAGGTAAACAATATTGCCCCAATTCACCGACAATTGATGATGAATTCTTAAAAGAAACGATGCTGGCTGCAATAAACACCGTGTATAACAGTAAATCGAGGGTAAAAGATATTATTAAATGCACTATAAGCACAATACTCGGTGAAAAGGAACAACCGCTGATAACGGAAAATAAGGCAAGAATTGAAGAACTGAATAACAAACTGCGTAAGGTGATTGAGAAAAACTCAATCGGAGAAATATCATCAGACGAACTTGATGACAGATGTGCAAAAATTATGGATAAAATAAAAAAGCTTCGGGAAGAAAATAAGCAGTATGAAATTGCACAAAAACTCAATAACTCGGAAACGGCGAAACTAAAAGATATATTCAAAGCTGTAGATGAAATGAGAGAGGAATTAACAGAATACAGTCCTGACCTTGTCAGAAAAATTGTTGAGAGAATTGAAGTACACTCAAAAGAAAAGGCAACAATATGGTTCGCAGGTGAAATACCTTATGAAATCAACTTGCCCAAATAAAAAAATACTTGTAAAATTAAAAAAAATGTGTTAAAATAAATTTTGTAAAAAGAGATTTATTTGCTTTCGAAATTGATATTCAAAAAAGTCGGAAAACCGCATAAAATACGGGAATTTTAGGGTGACAGTAATATCGTCACGCAGAGACAGAGGCTGTAGCAAAATGATTTTTTAAGAATCAGGCTGCTATAGCCTTTCTTTTATTTTACAGGTATTTTTTAAATATTTCTCATATCTTATCACAAATTTTATCAATTTTATTATTATTTATTATTGAAATATTTATAATTTTGTGATAAAATGTATTCGTTGTTATTTATGTGCAATTAAAATTAAAATTTAATCATAAAAGAGAGGTATGAAAATGGAAATTTTAAAAGAACAAAACGGAAGCGAACTTACAATTAAATTAGTTGGCAGGCTGGATACAACCACTGCACCGCAGTTAGATGATGTCTTAAACGCATCTTTAAACGGAGTAGAAAGCCTCATTCTTGATTTTGAGAAGTTAGAGTATATTTCATCGGCAGGACTTCGTATATTACTTGCGGCTCAAAAGCAAATGAATAAGCAAGGCACGATGAATTTGTGTAATGTAAACGATGATATAAACGAAGTTTTTGAAATCACCGGCTTTTCGGATATTTTAACTATAAAATAAAATTTATATGCATAGAGGTTATTATGAAAATCAGTAAGAGTGTAACCAAATTTGCGCTTAAATCACAGTATATTGATTTGGTATCCGAGAAGGTACAGACTTTTTTGGAAACTGTCGGAATGGAGCGAAGGAATATCCTCAGATTGCGTCTTTCCATCGAAGATATACTCATTAAATGGCAAAGCAAATTTGGAGAAGAAGCTGTCTTTTCGTTTATTATAGGCAGTCAATTTACTAAGCCTTATATCCACTTAGAACTAAAAGGCGAAAAATATGACCCGTTAGAAGAAGACGACGAATTTAGCGATTACAGTTCGAGTATGTTGTCGCATATGGGTCTTTGTCCGTTATTTAATTACCAAAAAGGCACCAATGTTGTTTCCATACAACTTAAAAGGCGACAGGTAAACCCTTTAACCGGCTTATTGTTTGCTTTTATTGGGGCGATTATTTTCGGCTTTGTTGGTCTCCTTTTACCGGAAGAATTACGCACAAGCTGCAACAATTACATATTATCGCCCATCTATAATACTTTTTTTGGTATAGTATCCGCTATTGCAAGCCCTATGATATTTTTATCTGTCGCCTGGGGTATTTACGGGATTGGAGATACCGGAATCTTAAACAGAATAGGCAAAAAAATGTTCTTGCGTTTTGGCGGTATAACATTTTTGGTAACCGCACTTTCATTGGCTGCTTTAATGCCTTTTTTGCATCTGAATTATGCAAATACACAAATTACAACCTCCGGTTTTAAAAGCATTTTTGAATTACTGCTCAGTGTATTCCCAAAAGATATATTCAGTCCTTTTATAGAAGGCAACACTATGCAGATTAACTTGCTTGCCGTAGCAGTTGGTTGCGTTATGTTAATGCTCGGAAATCAGACAAAAATGGCGGCAATGTTCATTGAACAAGTAAATTACATTGTTCAGTATTTAATGGAATTAGTCAGCAACTTAGTACCCCTTTCAATTTTTATCATTCTGCTCCGTGCAATATGGTCTGATTCAGTCGCAAATATACTGCTTGTATGGAAGCCGCTCATTTGTTATGTAGTGCCGGCATTACTTTTTACAATTGGAATTATTATTTATGTATGTCTGAAATTAAAAGTAAATATTCACATATTTATGAAAAAAGTTTTGCCGACATTTTTGATTGCATTTACTACTGCATCTTCCTCGGCAGCATTTGGCAGCAACGCTTCTTGTTGTGAACATAGCTTAGGTATCAATCCAAAAATGACAAGCTTTGGTCTGCCTCTCGGCATTGTGCTTTATAAGCCAATCAGTGCTATAAACTTTGTGGCGTGCGCTTTGTGCTTTTCCGAAATGTACAATGTAGAAATATCCATAGTATGGATTATAACGGCTTTGATAGTAATCACTATTGTTACTATGGCAGTTCCCCCAATCGTTGGCGGAGCTCTTGCTTGCTATATCATTGCGTTTACTCAGCTTGGCATTCCTGCCGAAGCACTTGCGATTGTGATTATTTTGGACGCCGTGACTGATTTTATATCAACAGGTCTTGATACCGTACTGATACAATGCGAGTTGTTGTTACAAGCGAACAAAATTGAAATGGTAAAAAAAGGTGTATTATATTCAGCCAATCGATAATAGGCTTTGTATAATAGGATTTTATGAAGTGAGGTAATAATTATGCAACCCGGATACATAACGCTTAGTGCCGCTGCCGTTTTATTGGTGCTGGCATCAAGCATATTATACTTTTTAGACAAGAGAACACCGTTTGGGAAATTAAATAAAGTTACTAAGCAAATCATCTTCGGCATTATTTTCGGCGGCTTTGCAATCCTCGGCACCGAATGGGGTATACCTGTAAATAACGCACAGGTAAACTGCCGTGACGCTGCTGTTTTGATTGCAGGTCTTATGTTCGGTTGGCCTGCCGGTATCATTGCAGGTTTAATCGGCGGCATAGAACGTTGGATTGCAGTCGCATGGGGCGTAGGTACGTTTACAAGGGTTGCCTGCTCGGTTTCCACTATCATCGCAGGTTTTTATTCTGCACTGCTCAGGAAGTTTATGTTTGAGGATAAAAAGCCCGGTTGGTTATTGGCTTTTGCAATCGGCGTTGTAATGGAAGTATTCCACCTGACAATGGTATTTATCACAAATATGGCAACCCCTGACAAGGCTATGGCGGTAGTGGCGGCTTGTTCGACGCCAATGATTATAGCTAACGCCTTTGCAGTTATGTTATCTTGTATTCTTATCACATTTATTTCCGGCAGGAAAAACAAAAACGGCGAAAAAGTAAAGCACCAGGCACGAATTGCGCAAACTATCCAAAAATGGTTGCTTATTACCGTGTTATTTGCATTCGTCACTACTTCATTCTTTGTATTCAGACTTCAAGATGCAATCGCAATAGAACAGAGAAATATTCTGCTGGATAATGCTTTAAACGAAGCGGAAGCAACTATTAAGGACACCTCCGACAGAACTCTTCTTAGCTTAACGCATACCGTTTTAAAAGATGTTGGCAGTACCGATTTAAAGCAATTGGCAAAAAAACATGATGTTGCGGAAATTGATATTGTAAACAAAGACGGAATTATCACCGACAGCTCTAACCCTACATTTATCGGTTATGATATGGCATCGGGCAAGCAATCGGCAGAATTTCTTTGTCTTTTAGCCGGAGTTTCGGAATATGTTCAGGAATACGGACCGATTTCTTACAATTCAATTATATCACGCAAATACGCCGGTGTTAAAACCGATGATGGATTCATTCAGGTAGGCTATGATGCACAGCAACTTCAAAATGCCATCAGTAAAGATATTGTCGGAATTACAAAAAATTATCACGTCGGTCAAAACGGATATGTTATCATCGCAGACAAAGACCTGAATATACTAAGTCTTCCCGATAGCTCTTTGATAAATACTTTAAAAAGTGATTTGTCAAAGATATTCTTACCAAAAGAAGATCAAGCGCTTAATGCAAATATGGCATATGAAGACAGCTGTTTGAAATGTCGTAAGATAAATGGGTATTCAATTATTGCAATTATGCCTGAAAAAGATGTTCTTTACACCAGAAATATAGTCCTTTATGTTAATACATATATGGAAATTTTGGTATTTGCCATTATGTTCGCCTTAATATTTATGCTTATTAAGCGTGTAGTGGTAAACCAAATCAAAACCATCAACGGTTCACTTGCCAAGATTACGGAAGGTGATTTAACAGAGGTTGTAGATGTTCGTTCAAACGAGGAGTTTTCTTCACTCTCGGACGATATTAACCGAACGGTAGACACGCTTAAAAAGTATATTGACGAAGCATCAAAGCGAATTGATGCAGAGCTTGAATTTGCCAAAAATATTCAAAAATCCGCTCTGCCAAACGTTTTCCCTGCTTATCCGAAGCGCAAGGATTTTGACATCTTTGCTTCAATGAATCCTGCAAAAGAAGTTGGCGGCGATTTTTATGACTTTTATATGACCGACTCCAATACACTCAACTTCTTGGTTGCAGATGTATCAGGCAAGGGAATTCCGGCGGCAATGTTTATGATGCGTGCAAAGACAGAGCTTAAAAGCCTGACCGAAGCGCAGATGAAGCTTGCCGATGTATTCACCCACAGTAATACTGCACTTTGCGAAGGAAACGATGCCGGAATGTTTGTTACCGCTTGGCAGGGACAGATAGACTTAAAGACCGGTATTTTAAGCTTTGCCAACGCCGGTCACAATCCGCCAATCATCAAGAAGGCAGACGGTACAGTCGAAATGATAAAGGCAAAGGCAGGATTTGTTCTTGCCGGAATGGATGGCTTCCCTTACAAAACGCAAGAGATACAGCTATCCCCGGGCGATACCGTATATCTTTATACCGACGGCGTTACCGAAGCCACAAACAGTGATAACGAGCTTTATGGCGACGACCGATTATTATCCGCTATATCTTCTCAGGACTTTGAAGATGTAAAATCTATGTGTGAATATGTAAAGAAAGATGTAGACGCATTCCAGGGTGACGCACCTCAATTTGATGATATTACCATGGTTGCATTTAAGTATATCGGCACACCGCCCGTACCGTTTGTACATTTGGAAAAAGCTCACTTAGAAGATATATCCGTAGTAACGGAGTTTGTTGAAACAGAGCTTGAAAAGTTAAACTGCCCGATGAAAGCGGTTATCCAAATCAATGTTGCCATTGACGAAATCTTCAGCAACATCGTTCGCTACGGATATAAAGACACAGAGGGACCGATTACTGTAAAGCTTATTGCCAAAGAAGATGAAAAGAGTGTACGTATCCGCTTTGAGGACGAAGGCATACCTTATAATCCGCTTACCCGTGATGACCCTGATGTTACTCTCTCGGCAGAGGAACGTTCCATCGGCGGACTTGGTATCTTTATGGTAAAAAAGACTATGGACGATATTAAGTATAAATATGAAAACGATAAAAATATATTAACGATTGAAAAGAAATTTGAGGTATAGGACTTTATGAGCAAACAATTTGATGACGCAGTTATTTTTGCGACCAATGCCCATAGCGGTCAAGTGCGTAAAAGTGCAAAAATACCATATATTTTACACCCGCTTGAAGTAGCTTCCATCATTGCAACAATCACTTCCGATGAAGATATATTGATTGCAGGATTGCTCCACGACACGGTAGAGGACACAAATGTAACAATTGAGGAAATACAAGAGCGGTTCGGTGAGCGTGTGGCAGAGTTGGTAGCCCATGAAACAGAGGACAAAAGAGCAGACCTCCCGCCTGCTTCTACCTGGCAGATACGAAAGGAAGAAACCCTTTTGGCACTTAAAGAGGAACCGGATATAGCTGTTAAAATTCTCTGGCTTGGAGATAAGCTTTCAAACATCCGCTCTATTTACCTAAAATATACACAGGTGGGCGATGAAGTGTTTTCAATATTCCATCAGAAGGATAAATCCAAGCACGCCTGGTACTATCGTTCTGTCGCAGAATATGTGAGCGAGCTTAAAGACACGGTTGCTTACAAAGAATATGTTAGTTTATTAGATAAAATATTTGATTAAGGAGAACAACGATTATGGCAAATGTTACATCAAAATTAAACGGTGAAGAATTAACCATCATCGCAGACGGAAGAATTGACTCTACCAATGCAAGTGATATCGAAACCGCTATAATTGACACACTAAACAACAACCCCCACCAAACAGTCGTTTTGGACTTGGAGGACCTGGAATACATTTCAAGTGCAGGATTGCGTATCGTGCTCCGTCTTCGCAAAGATGAGCCGACACTGAAAATCATAAATGCGTCATCTGAGGTTTATGAGATTTTCGATATGACGGGCTTTACTGAAATGATACCTGTCGAAAAGGCATACCGCAAAATCAGTATTGAAGGCTGTGAGGTTATCGGACAGGGGGCAAACGGTAAGGTTTATCGCATTGACCCTGATACCATTGTAAAATACTACTTCAACTCCGATGCACTTCCTGACATCCATCGTGAGCGTGAGCTTGCGCGAAAGGCGTTTGTATTGGGTATCCCCACCGCCATTCCCTATGATGTTGTAAAAGTCGGTGACGGTTACGGCTCAGTATTTGAACTTTTAAACGCAGACTCATTTGTAAAATTGATACTTAAAAACCCTGACGACATTGATAAATATATCGGCTACTCGGTAGATGTTTTAAAGAAGATGCACGCAACCGATGTCAATCCTGAGGATATGCCCGATGAGAAAGAAGTTGCACAAAAATGGGTAAATATTACTTGCGAGCATCTGCCTGAGGAAACTGCAAAGAAGCTTAAAAAATTATTTGATGATGTGCCTGTCAGCAACAAAATGATGCACGGCGATTATCACATCAAGAATATTATGATGCAGAACGGCGAGGTACTTTTAATTGATATGGACACCCTTTGCCACGGTAATCCGATATTTGAAATGTCAGGTATCTTTAACGCTTACAGAGGATTTTCCATCACCAACCACGCAAATATTGAGAAGTTTTTGGGCATTACCTTTGATGTAGCACAGCATATTCTGCACAAAACATTTGAGCTTTATTTCGAAACTACTGATGAAGCCGAGATTGAAATGAGAATTAAGCAAGCCGCTATTGCAGGCTATACAAGGCTCCTTCGCAGAAGCTTCACCCGTGGTAATACTCCTGAAAATATTAAATTCTATCAGGATGAGCTTATTCGTTTGGTAGATGAGGTAGACTCAATCGTAATGTAATTTACCCATTTAATAGGCAAAAAAGCTGTTTAAGATATTAAAAAAGGCTCCCACATCGGGAGCCCTTTTTAATATCTTGATTAGATTTCTGCAAAGTACTTGATTGTTCTAACCATCTGGCTTGTGTAACTGTTCTCGTTATCATACCAGGAAACAACCTGTACTTCATAAAGGTCATCTGCAATCTGTGCAACCATTGTCTGTGTTGCATCAAAGAGTGAGCCGTATCTCATACCGATAATATCAGAAGATACAATCGGGTCTTCGTTGTAACCGAAAGACTCAGAAGCGGCAGCCTTCATAGCAGCATTGATACCGTCAACAGTAACATTATTGCCCTTTACAACAGCTGTAAGGATAGTTGTTGAGCCTGTCGGAACAGGAACTCTCTGTGCGGCACCGATGAGCTTACCGTTAAGCTCAGGGATAACCAAGCCGATAGCCTTTGCAGCACCTGTTGAGTTAGGAACAATGTTAGCGGCACCTGCACGAGCACGTCTTAAATCGCCCTTTCTGTGAGGACCGTCAAGAATCATCTGGTCGCCTGTGTATGCGTGGATTGTAGCCATAATACCTGTCTGGATAGGAGCAAAGTCGTTAAGTGCCTTTGCCATAGGTGCAAGACAGTTTGTTGTACATGAAGCGGCAGAAATAATCTTATCTTCCTTTGTGAGGATATTTTCGTTTACGCTATATACAACTGTCGGAAGGTCATTGCCTGCCGGAGCAGAAATAACAACCTTCTTAGCGCCTGCATCGATGTGTGCCTGGCTCTTTTCCTTTGAGCAGTAGAAGCCTGTGCATTCCAATACAACGTCTACACCAATCTTGCCCCAAGGAAGGTCCTTTGCGTCCTTCTCTGCGTAGATTGTGATTTCCTTACCGTCAACTGTGATTTTACCTTCCCCTGCTTCTACGGAGTGAAGTCCCTGACCGATTACACCGCAGTAGCCGCCCTGTGCTGTATCATACTTTAAAAGATGAGCAAGCATCTTAGGGTCTGTAAGGTCGTTAATAGCAACAATCTCATATCCCTCTGCGCCGAACATCTGACGAAATGCCAAACGTCCGATTCTACCAAAACCGTTAATTGCAACTTTTACTGACATAGTAAAATACCTCCTAAAATATATAAAGTTTATTCTTTTTCAAACACACCTGTATTATTTTACCTCATTATTTAAAAATATACAAGTGTTTTTTAAAAAAATCCGTTAAAAATTTAACCAAGTTTTGCATTACTTATCATTTAATTTTTGCAAAAATGCACGAGTGCGTGCATGCTTGGGGTTATCAATAACCTCCTCGGGCGTTCCCGATTCAACCACTACACCCTTTGCCATAAAGAGAATTTTATCACTGACGGAATACGCAAAATCAATTTCGTGAGTAATAATAACCATTGTGATATTCTGCTCCGCCAGGCTCCTGATAACTTTTAAAATTTCGCCTGTAAGCTCAGGGTCCAGAGCCGATGTAGGCTCATCAAAAAATAAAACTCTCGGCTTTAAGGCAAGAGCACGTGCAATAGACACTCTCTGCTTTTGTCCGCCTGACAACTCACAAGGGTAACTGTCGGTCTTATCACTAAGTCCTACTCTATCTAAAAGTTCTTCGGCGCCTTTGCGTATCTCCGCATATATTTCACTGCGTCGTGATTTAAAATCCTCTCTTTGCTTTGCCAAAAGCTTTGGGGCAAGCATAACATTTTCTATGACACTGTACTGCGGAAATAAGTTAAAGTCCTGAAATACAAGGCCGAAGTTATGTTGCTTCTTGCGGATTTCCTTTGGTTTTGCCGCCTTGTCGCTTTCGGCATCAAACAAAACTTCACCGTCTAACAGAATTTTGCCCTTGTCCGCACGCTCTAAAAAGTTGATACAACGCAAAAGGGTGGTTTTTCCGCTTCCCGATGAGCCGAGGATTGATAGGACCTCGCCCTCGTTCATTGAAAAGTCTATGCCTTTTAAGACTTCATTCTTTCCAAAGCTTTTATGTAGTCCTTTGACTTCAAAAATCATCAAATCACCTCGTTTAATCAACTATGCAAAATAGTCAAGCTTCTTTTCAATGCGGCGGAACAACACGGTAAGCACACCGCAGAAGATAAGATAGTAGACGCCGGTGAAGAACAACGGCCATATCTGACCTTGAATTCCGTGGGAGCTTTTCATAAACGCCGCTCCTGCCCAGATAATCTCTTGAAGTGCGATAATGCGTGCAAGAGAGGTATCCTTCACCAATGTAATAATCTCATTTGACATAGGCGGCACAATACGCTTTACCATTTGAAGAAGGGTAATCTTAAAGAATACCTGTGTTTTGCTCAGTCCCAAAACCTGACCTGCCTCTTGTTGTCCCTTCGGCACACCCTGTATGCCACCTCGGTATATCTCTGAGAAGTAGCAGGAATAGTTCAGTATAAAGGCAATAACCGCCGCAATAAACCTGCCCTTTTCGCCGCCGCCCCATACATTTCTGCCTATAAGTCCCGGCAGATAATAAATTATCATAAGTTGAAGCATAAGCGGCGAGCCTCTGAAAATCCACACTATAAAGCGTGTTAAGCCACTGAGCGGTTTAAATCTTGACATTGAGCCAAAGGAGATAAGAAGTCCAAGAGGCAATGCACCGATTAAAGTAAACAGAAATAATTTAAGTGTCTGTATAAAGCCTACATTAAGCGCAGGAAAAACAACAGGCATCTGCCGTGTGACAGTGTCTATTAAATTACTGATTGAATTTAGTATTTGCATAAACTAACTCAGTCCTTAAATTATTTTATAAGTGCAGCCTGTACGCCGTACTTCTCGGCAACCTTATCAATTTCACCGCTTGCTGTGATTTCTTCTAAGAATGCGTTAAATGCATCTGTAAGGTCGGAATCCTTACGGAAACCAACGCCGTATTCCTCACTGCTAAGACCGACTGTATAAGCCAAGTTTTCATAAGCGGTACCTTCGCCAACCATAGCGGCTGCCATAAGTGAGTCGATAATTGCACCGTCTGATGTGCCTGATGCAACCTCCATTACAGCGGTAGCCTGGTCTATAACCGGTGTAAATGTAAGGCCCTTCTCCTCTGCAATCTCGTTACCTGCGGAGCCGTCCTCTACTGCAAAGTTAAGTTCCTTTAAGCTTTCCTCTGTCTGATAATCATCTTTCTTTTCGGCAGGAACAATTACAATCTGCTGATTGTTGCAGTATGGCTTAGAGCAGTTCATTGCAGATGTAACTTCGTCTGTAAGAGTCATACCGTTCCATACGCAGTCAATTGACTTGTTGTTAATTTCCAGAATCTTGTTTGACCACTCAATTTCAACAAACTCTACTTCAACACCGAGCTTCTCGGCAAAGAGCTTTGCAAGGTCTGCGTCAAAGCCAACCCACTCGCCGTTTTCATCTTTGTAATCCATAGGCTCAAAATCAGTGATACCTACAACCAATGTACCCTTATCCTTAACATAGTCAAGGTCACTTTGAGCGGTTGGTTCCTGTGCAGGCTCTTCTGTCTTAGGAGCACCGCAAGCTGCAACTGAAAGTACAAGCACCAATGTTAAAACGATAGCTAAAAACTTTTTCATATTTTTTACCTCTCTTTTTCTTTTTGTATATATTTTATTTTATTTTTATTATCTAAGGTGCCAAATCTCTCTGTTATAATCCTCAATGGTACGGTCACTTGAAAAGAAGCCTGCCTTTGCGGTGTTGATAACCGCCTTCTTTGTCCATTCGCCCGGTACGGCGTATGCCTTTGCAACATTATGGCAAGCCTGAACATAAGACTCAAAGTCTGCAATAACAAGATACGGGTCAACAAAACTGCCTGTTCCCTGAACCAAGCTTCTGTAAATAGGATAGAACAGGTTTTGCTCGCTCTGAGAGAAGGTGTCATCAATCAATGTATCAACAACCTTCTTTATGCCGCTGTTTGTTGCATAAATCTGCGGACTTGGCGACTCATTTTTGGTATAGAGTCCCAAAACTTCCTCCGATGACAAACCAAAGATAAAGATATTATCATCGCCTACCTGCTCTCGTATCTCTACGTTTGCACCGTCCATTGTACCGATGGTCAGGGCACCGTTTAACATAAGCTTCATATTACCTGTGCCCGATGCTTCTTTGCTTGCGGTAGAAATCTGTTCACTCAAATCCGCCGCCGCAACTATCTTCTCTGCGATTGATACACTGTAATTTTCAACAAACACTACCTTTAAGACATCATTTACACGAGGGTCATTGTTTACCACATTTGCGATATTGTTGATAAACTTAATGATAAGCTTTGCCATATGATAACCGGGCGCCGCCTTTGCACCAAAGATAAAGGTTTCCGGCTGACGGCTTGCGTTGGGGTTCTCAAGAAGGCTTTGATAACGATATACGATATGGAACGCTTTTAAAAGCTGACGCTTGTACTCGTGAAGTCTTTTTATCTGCACATCAAAGAGTGAATTTGGGTCAACGGTAATACCGTTCTGCTCCTTAATAAACTTTGCAAGCTTCTCTTTGTTTTGCAGCTTGATTTTTGCAAACTCATCACAAAATACGCTATCATTTGCAAACGGTGTCAGCTTATCGAGCTGCTTATAGTCCTTTATCCAACCGTCGCCGATAGACTCCGTGATTAAGTTGGAAAGTCCGGGGTTTGCCTTATAGAGCCATCTGCGGAAGGTAACACCGTTTGTCATATTCTTAAACTTATAAGGATATACACTAAAATAGTCCTTAAAGGTTTCCTTCTTTAAAATGTCTGTATGGAGTGCGGCAACGCCGTTTATACTGTGACAAGCGGTAAGGCAAAGGTTTGCCATACTCACCTGACCGTCATTATGAATAACCGCCATATAATCAATCTTGCCATAATCTCCGGGGAAACGTTCTTCAAGGAAGGCACGCTGTCTGCGGTCAATCTCACGGATAATTTGCGAAAGTCTCGGAAGAAGGGTATCAACCATTGACATCGGCCACTTTTCCAAAGCCTCACACAAAATTGTATGGTTGGTATATGCAAAGGTCTTTCCCACAATGCTCCACGCTTCGTCCCAGCCCATACCTTCTTCGTCCATCAAAATACGCATCATTTCCGGAATTGCGATTGTTGGGTGGGTATCGTTAATATGAATTTGCACATATTCAGGAAGCCTTGAAAGCGATATATTCTTCTGCTTCTGCTTTGACAAAATCCATTGAATGGTAGCAGATACAAAGAAATATTGCTGCTTTAAACGCAAAAGCTTACCTTCGTAGTGGTTATCCTCCGGATAAAGCACCTTAGAGATAACCTCTGCAAGCTCTTTATTCTCTGTTGCCTTTACATAGTCACCACGATTAAACTCGCCCATATTGAGCGCCTCAGGCGACAATGCACGCCACAAGCGAAGGGTGTTCACAGTTTCTGTTTCAAAACCGCTGATTGGCATATCATAAGGCTCTGCAATTACTGTGTTATAGTCAACAAGGCGGAACTTCATCTGTCCGTCCTCGAAGTATTCTTCTACACGGCCGTTGAAGTGTACTTCCTTCATATCCTCAGGTCGCTCAATTTCCCAAACGTTTCCGTCCTGGAGCCATTGGTCAGGAAGCTCTATCTGATAACCGTCTGCAATTTTTTGACGGAACAAGCCGAACTCATATCTGATACCGCAACCAAATGCCGGAAGTTCAAGATTGGTAAGCGAGTCCAAAAAGCAAGCCGCAAGTCTGCCAAGACCGCCGTTACCGAGTCCTGCATCAGGCTCAACTTCCTCAATATCCTCAAGAGAAAAGCCAAGGTCCAAAAGAGCATCACGATAAATATCCGTTTCCGCAATGTTCATTAAGTTATTGCCCATTGCGCGTCCCATTAAAAATTCAAAAGAAAGATAATAAAGCTCTTTTTGCGGTGCGTCATCTGTCTTTTCACGGTAGGTAATCCACTTTTCCATTATTCTGTCACGAATGGTAAGAGATACCGCTTTGTAAATCTCAATTTTGGAAGCCTTCTCAACAGGCTTTGCAAAGTATCTTCTCACTTTGCCTGCTATATCGCTTTTTACCTTCTCAACTTCTTTTCTATATTCTGTCGCAGTCATCTTCTTGCTGACTGCACTTTTTGTTGCATCAACTTTTTTAGTGCCCTTCTTCTCTGCCATATTTTCTCCTTTCAATAATCACAAATCAATTTAAAATATACTTCTTATTATATACACACTTTAACATTTTACCGCAAAAAAGTGAAAAACGCAATAGTCTTTTTGCCGAAAATATCCGCTTTCGCACTACTTTCACTGTTAAATCCCACTATGTCATTTGCTTTGGAGTTACGCCGAAGCTTTGCTTAAAGTTTCTGTTAAAGCTTCTGATTGATTTATAACCGCATTCAAGAGCAATATCCGTTATCGGCTTTGTTGTATTTTTAAGCAGATAACACGCATCGCCCAAACGGTACGCATTGACATAATCGCAAAAAGAAATACCCACCGTACGCTTAAAATATTTGGAAAGATACGCATAATCATAGGAAATGCTCTCGGAAAGTTTTTTAAGCGTACATTCACCGTTCCTGTTTTCCTCCACAAAGGCAAGTATCCTAAGGAGCAAATCCGTTGACTGCCTCTCGGTATCAATATATTTTGCATCTTTGGCAAACTCACCGCAGACAGAATACAAAAATCCTTTTGCATCAATGGTATCAAAATCGCCCCTCTTTAACCTGTCCACATAGAATTCAGACACCTCAAAGCTATTATCGGTCGGCAGCTTTGATGACACATTTTTTGAAAAAGCCTTGACAAGCTCCGGCGAAAATATACACAAAATATGACTGTTTTCTTTTTTGGATACAAGGGCGTGTATTTGGTTTGGGAAGATAAGGAGTGCCCTCCTTTTGCTTAAAACATATTCCCTTTGACCGACAGTAACCGTAAGTTCCCCATCTGTCACCGCTATAAACTCAAAATGCCTGTGAATGTGCGGAGGGAAATTATAGTTATGCCCCTTTTCTATTTTAAAATAATCGCTTATTATCGGATGTTTCAGTTCGTATAGCATAAATCCTCCTCCTAACCGAAAAATATAACTACAGATATGTTTTTTGTGTCAAAATCTTCGTGCAATCAAAAAATCTTTAAATTACCCAAACGAAATCTTGGGTCCGCTACACACTATCTTCGGGCAGTAAATAAATCTTTTAGAAGCACCGTCTAAAAACCGCGTTCTCTAAAGTTGCAATTCACGCCTGACGGGTGATAAAAATCCGGATAACAAGAGTATATCTTTTAGCGGTGCGACCTTTGGGGGTGCAGGGGGTCGCTCCCCTGCTATCTTTTGGGCACTTTTGGATACGCAAAAGTGCCCATCCCCGTAGACATACGCAAAGATGCGAAAAACAAATTTCCTGAATTATCGCCCAAAGCCCGGTTCCGACCTGCCACTCCCGGTCGACAATGAAAAATTTGTTTTTACATCTTTCCTATGACTAATTTTGTCTATTATTATACTATAAATGGCAAGACAATGCAAGACACTTTTATTATAATAAAATCAACACTTCGGAAAGGAATGATATTATGGAATTTTTCAAAGGTATTTCTAAAATTAAGTACGAAGGCAAGGAAAGCAAAAACCCTTTATCCTTCAAGTTTTATAACCCTGACGAGAAGATTTTGGGCAAAACTTATCGTGAATACTTAAAATTTGCAATGAGCTATTGGCACACAATGTGCGCAGGCGGTACGGATATGTTCGGCGAGGCAACTCTTGACAAAACCTACGCTTCCGCAAATCCAATGGACGATGCAAAGGCAAAAGCGTATGCGGCGTTTGAGTTTATGGACAAGCTCTCTGTTGACTATTACTGCTTCCACGACCGTGACATTGCACCCGAGGGGGAAACACTTTCTGAAAGCAACAAAAGACTTGACGAGATAAGTGACCTTCTTCTTGAACTCCAAAAGGGGACGGGTAAAAAGCTGTTATGGGGAACTGCAAATTGCTTTAATAACCGCCGCTATATGCACGGTGCAGGAACGGCGCCAAATGCAGATGTTTTTGCATTTGCCGCCGCACAGATAAAAAAGGCACTTGAAATAACGGTAAAATTAGGCGGAAACGGATATGTTTTCTGGGGCGGCAGAGAAGGCTACGAAACCTTGCTTAACACCAATACAGAGCTTGAACTTGACAATATGGCAAGGCTTTTGACAATGGCACGTGACTATGGCAGAAAGATTGGCTTTACCGGCGATTTTTATATTGAGCCAAAGCCGAAAGAGCCTACCAAGCACCAATACGATTTTGATGCCTCCACCGTTTTGGCGTTCCTTAGAAAGTATAACTTAACGGACGATTTCAAACTCAATATCGAAGCAAATCACGCAACCCTTGCAGGACACACCTTCCAGCACGAACTGCGTGTTGCCCGTGACAACGGCGCCTTCGGCTCTATTGACGCAAACAGCGGCGATATGCTTCTCGGTTGGGACACAGATTGCTTCCCCACAAATGTTTATGATACCGCTCTTTGTATGTACGAGGTTATAAAGGCAGGCGGATTCACAAACGGCGGTCTTAACTTTGACGCAAAGGCACGCCGTGGCTCCAACACCTTTGAAGATATGTTTATCTCATATATTGCAGGTATGGACACCTTTGCTCTCGGTCTTAAAATTGCGGAAAAGATTATAAAAGACGGTCGTCTTGACGACTTTACCGAGAAACGCTATGCAAGCTACAATCAGGGTATGGGCAAAAAGATAAAGGAAGGTGCTGCCACATTGGAGGAGCTTGAAGAATACGCCCTTAAATTAGGCGATGTTACTACCAACATAAGCGGCAGACAGGAATATTTAGAGAGTCTTATAAACTCTTTAATGTTTTAGGGGGATGCTATGATTTGGATACAATCTACCGACGGAAAATTCTTTAAAGACGCAAGCGACTTTTCAGACAAAGCCGGTGAAAAACTGATAATAGGAAAAGCACAGGGCAAAGGCGTTTACGGATTTGGCTGTGCCATAAGCGAAATTTGTGCAAAGGCAATTTTCTCTCTGAAAGAGGAAAAGCAAACGGAGATATTAAACGAGCTTTTCGGGCAGAATGGAAGCGGTTTTAACTACTGTCGATTATCGGTAGGCGCAAACGACTTTGCGGAGAGCTGGTACAGCTACGATGAAACAGACGGCGATTATGAGCTTAAAGATTTTTCAATCGAGAGGGACAGGAAGTATATTATCCCCTTTATAAAAAAAGCTCAGGAACTATCGCCAAGCCTTTACTTTAACGCCTCACCGTGGAGTCCGCCTACATGGATGAAGTTCCCCAAGGTGCCAAACGGCGGAAGTCTTGTCGATACGCCCGAAAATATGCGTGCTTATGCCAAATACTTGCACAAGTTCATCTTGGCATACAAGGAAGAAGGCATAACAGTCAAGCACCTTCATTTTCAAAATGAGTTCCCGTGGCAGCAGAGATGGCCAAGCTGCGTCTATGACGAAAAGACTGCCGAGAAATTCCTTGCGGACTACTTAATTGACGAAATCGGTGACGATGCGGAGGTATGGTACGGCACAATCAACAACCGCTACCCGGAGAGCGATTTCTTCCATAAGGATTTACTCCGCATACTTCAAAATAAAAAATGCAAAAAGGGCTTAAAAGGTGCTTCATTCCAATGGTCAGGCAAATCGGTTATAACCCGTGCCCATACGGCTCTGCCCGATATGGACTTTGCCTGTGTTGAGCTTGAATGCAGGAACGCCGAAAACAGTTGGGACGATGCCATGTACTTATTCTCCAACATAAGCCACTATTTCAGATACGGCTGTCGTGCGACGGTGTATTGGAATATGGCGCTTGAAAACGGCGGTATGAGCAGTTGGGAATGGTGTCAGAACTCACTTATTTCCGTCAAGGACGGTGACTACAAATTCAACAACGATTACTACTGCTACAAGCATTTTGCACACTTTGTAAAGCCGGGTGCCAAGGTGCTTGAAACAAAGGGTATGTATTCTACCTGCTCGGCATTCTTCCAAAATCCCGACAACGGTATTGTAGGCGTAATGCTAAACCCCTTTGATATTGAAATAACCGTCACCATAGAAGATAAGAATTTTGTATTAAAGCCGTATTCAATAAACACAATTTGTTTTTAGCGAGGTGAGAAAAAATGAATTTATATGCAGGAATTGATATAGGAACTTCCGGCACAAAGACCGTGCTTTTTGACAAAGACGGAAACGCCGTAGCCTCCGCTTATTGCGAATATCCTCTTTATCAGGAAAAGAACGGTTATGCGGAGCAGGACCCTATGGATTGGTGGAAGGCTACCGTCAAAACATTAAATGAAGTAACAAAAAATATTGACGGTGAAGTAAAAGGTGTCGGTATTTCCGGGCAGATGCACGGACTTGTGGCACTTGATAAGGACGGTGCAGTTTTGCGGCGCTCCATTATATGGTGCGACCAGCGCACAGGCAAGGAATGTGCGGAGCTTGAAGAAAGGGTTGGGCGTGACAAGCTGATGGAAATAACCGCCGCACCTGCACTTACAGGCTTCACCGCCTCGAAAATACTTTGGGTAAAGAATAATGAACCTGAACTTTTTGAGCGTATCGCACATATCCTTCTGCCAAAGGATTTTATAAGGTATATGCTCTGCAATGTTTTTGCAACCGAGGTATCCGATGCCGCCGGTATGCAGATATTTGATATAAAGAAGCGTGACTTTTCGGACGAACTTATTTCCGCAGTGGGGATTAAGCGTGATATGCTCGGCAAGGTCTATGAATCCCACGAGATAACGGGCAGAGTGACCGAAGATGCGGCAAAGCTGACCGGTCTTAAAGCAGGGACACCCATAGTAGGCGGCGCAGGCGATAACGCCGCCGCCGCAATAGGAACAGGTACGGTTTCGGACGGTGACTGCTTTACCACAATAGGCACTTCGGGCGTTGTCTTCTGCCATACAAAGGATTTCAGAGCGGACGCCTCCGGCAGAGCGCACAGCTTTTGTGCCGCAGTAGACGGCGAGTGGCATATGATGGGCGTAACACAGGCGGCGGGACTTTCTCTGCAATGGCTTAAAAACACCTGTTTTGCAGATGCAAAGGATAAAGCCGAGGCACTTAGTATGTCAGCCTATGACTATTTGGTATCTTTGGCAGTAAAAAGCGGTATAGGTGCAAACAAGCTTATATACCTCCCATACCTGATGGGTGAGAGAACGCCGCACCTTGACCCTGACGCACGCAGTGTATTCTTTGGACTGTCAGCAATGCACGGTGCAGGCGATATGGTAAGAGCAGTCCTTGAAGGTGTAGGCTTTTCTCTTTTAGATGCGATTTGCGTCCTTCGTGACAGTGGCGCGGTCATAAACAGTATGACAATCTGCGGCGGCGGCGCAAAGAGTGACGGTTGGTGCAAAATTTTTGCCGATATATTCGGTATGGACGTTAAGACGCTCACCGTTACCGAGGGCCCGGCTCTCGGAGTAGCCATACTTGCAATGGTCGGCACAGGGGAGTACAGTGATGTTGCTTCTGCCGCCAAAAGCATTATAAAAGAAAAAAAGAGCTTTCGGTACAGTCCCGAAAACCACGAAAAGTATATGCAGATTTATAAAATCTATAAATCCCTGTATCAACATTTAAAAGACGATTACAAAACCCTTGCAGAAATTTAAGTTTTAAGTTTTAAGAATTTGTAAAAACAGCAGTGAAACACATCATTCAAAAAAGACTTGCAAGTTCGACAAGAGATTTTTTGCATGCAAATCGTGGGCAATATAGATATCCGACTAATTATTGTTTTTTGCGGTATTTATTGAGGAAATGAGAATTTTCTTTACTTCTATACATTCATCAAGTATTGTTTTATCTTCATAATATCCGCTTTCAATAAGTAATTCAAGCCAATATTCACTTTCGCTACACTCTTTTAATGCTATTTGTAATTTGGCTATAAAATCATTCTTACCATGTCCGTAAAAGGCTTCTCTTATGTTTGCACCAATACTCGTTCCGCTGCGGATAAGCTGATTCGTAAGAACACTTTCTCTTTTCTCGCTTTTTACTTTATTACATACTTTTATAATATCTAATGCAAATTGTTTTGATTTGCTAAGTAATGGACTGTCCATAAAATTCTCCTTTTAATTCAAAACAAAATCGCCTTGCGATTTTGCAGCTTACTTCTTACCTTTTCCTATTACATTTTACTTCACAAAAATCGACAGATTTTCTAAGGAAGAGTGAATAGTGAAGAGGTAATAAGTGAAACTTGTATAATAAAAATGGACTACCAAAAGAGTGAAAATATGATATAATATTTTCAGGAGAGTGAACACAATGGAAAGAAAAGTGAATTACACAAAGGAGTTCAAAATTCAAGCGTGTGAATTGGTAGTCAAAAACGG
>JAZLIC010000118.1:0-4782 GCA_045617225.1 Clostridia bacterium | reverse complement strand
AAAGGATTTTTGGGAAATCAAATGCGGCAATGCGTTTATTGATGACGACGGTCAAAATCACTTTATCGAAAGCCCAAGCGGTATGCGTTACTATCTAATTGAGGACGAAAAGAAGGACAAGCTTATCGGCAATGAAATCGCAAAACTTTCCAACGCCCCAAAAAAGAATAACCCAAACGAAAAGAAGGTATATTCCATATCGGCAAAAGATGCTAAGCTGTCAAGCGGTTGGGAAATTATAACCGCAGAAGGGCCGGGTTGGCGTGAAGATATAACCGAGAGGGAGAGAATGTACCTTCACACCTACGCAAACGCCCTTATTGAGTCATCAAAAAAGGGTGCATATATAATCATAAATATAAAGGGTAAAACCGTTGATATATACGGCTCAAAGGGTATTGACTACGGACGCTTTGAGGTCTTTGCAGACGGCAAAAGCTATGGTATATGCGACACCTCCGCAAAAGTGCAACCTAAATATGTATCGCAACACCTCTTTACCATAGATAGCCTTGATAATAAAGAACACGAAATAAAAATCCTGCTTTTGGATAATAAACAAGTAGGCATCGACTTTATAAGAGGAAAATAGGCGTAGGATTTGCGAAAACACTTCTTACTTCTTCACTATTACTTGTTACTTTCAAAAATCCTTGTTCGATACTTTTGAAGTAAGAGTGAAAAAGTAAAAATCCTCATTCTCACGAACGAGGATTTTTGGAGCCGGTGGCGTGACTCGAACACGTGACCTTCTCATTACGAGTGAGATGCACTACCAGCTGTGCTACACCGGCAAACAGGTAATAGTATATTATAAAAACTCTTATTTGTCAAGAATTCAATGCACCGAATTTTATTATTCTTACTGCTCTTAAAATGCCAAGCATACCCCAATATGCAATAAGCGGTCTTGGTGAGAGCAAGGTTGACTCAAAAAGCGATGATACGGAAACGCCTATAAGCATAGCAAGACCTGCGGCAAAGACAGGTCTTTGTCTTTTTTCCGCAGTAAACAGTGATGTAAAGCTTGAATGTGCAAGCCTTAATATATAATACAAAAATCCAAACAAAACAATAGTCCCTGCATCAATTAAGAAATTAAAATATACCGGACTTATATTCACATAAGGAATATTAAGTATTGCGTGCCCGGTTTCGGCACCTAATGCAGTAGACCTATATATATCCAAAAATGTATCACGGCTTAGTCCAAAACCATTCTGCCAGAAGTCACGGAAAGCGTAAAATATATTCTCAAAGAAGTTACCGTAGACCGCACTCCTCTTAAACATTACCAAAATATTCTCCGTAGCGGTTTTGGTGAGTGCAGGCGCCAAGAAAAGCATAAGAGGCAAATACCTGATATCGGTAAGCAGAATAACGAGCAAAAGCTCAATAGAAAATCCTATAAACGCCGCTTTGGAATGCGTGGCGGTTACGACGGTAAATGTTAAAAATATCAAAAGGCCCAAACAAACTATCTTTCTTATTTTATTTTCTGAGCTGAAAGGATAAATAAGCGCAAACGGGAAAAGTATAACGATAATCTCCGCAAAAGCAGTGCTGTCTTTAAACACACTTGATACACCGCTGTAACCTGCATCCTGTAAAAAAGCCACCGAGCATAATACAAAAAGGGTTACATATACAAGCCCCAGAATCTGATATACTTCGTCCAATGTACGCACCGAGAATGACACCAAAAAGAAAAAGTCAATGGCAAGCAAAAGATAACACAAGGTGGAAAACGCTTGAAGCGGTACGGAAAATAAAAGTATCGCAAGAAAGATGAGTGTAATATAGTTTACCATTACAAAAACAATGCCTGTACGCCACAACATAAAGTGCGACGCAAAGGTAATACCAAGCACTAAAAAGAGCGGTATAATATACAAATCACCTGTAACAGATGCAGGTAGGATTAAAATTATCATCAAAAGTATGCCCACATAAAAGCTATGATAATCGACGCTTGATTTGGGCATAACAAAACCAAGGCGTCGTATGTTTTTTGTCATACTGCCGTAGAAAAAGCTTTGATACCAAGCCTCGCTGATATATTTTGGGTTCACGATATATTGTACATATTTATTGTACCATATTTTTGTATAGCATATACCCCATAGCTTCCAAATAAAGCTTTCTTTAATGGCCTGCCATAAGGACGGAACAAAAACCGATAAAAACCACATATACAGCTTAAAGGCGCAACTGTCCTTTACAAGCTTTTTTACCTCTGTCACAGAGAGTCCTCCCTTACTTCGGCTCTATCTCAGAAATATAAACATTGAACATAGAGTCCCCAACCATCAAATTAAAACGCTTCCCTTTAAGGTACAAAACATCGCCGATAGTTACGCCGTGTTCTGCCTTCTCACCGCTTACCTCCGACACAAACTCCGCACTTCCTGTCTCCGATGCTTTTTCATCGGTTTTAATTACGACACTCTTTAAATCACCAAGAGATGTTCCGTAATCTCCGTCGCCACAAGTTTCGCCTGCATTGATACTTTTAAGAACAACCGTCGGACTTTCCTCACATATATATGTGAATAAAAAGCTCTGTTTATCATCATTTTCTCTGCCGAAGGTGAATTTATATATAAGGCACAAAAGACTTATACATAAAACAACAATAAGTATTATATCTATAATATTAAACTTCCAAATAATACGTCGCTGCATCTTCATACCTCCCTATACTCTTGATTATAAATTATAGAAACAAAAAAAACAAGAGAAATATTTAACTTTTAAAATTTTAAAACTGTTTCAAAGTATTTATAAGAATAATATACTGAAAATATGATTTAATTTCTATTGACAAATTTCGCATTATAGTGTATTATTAGTACATTCATTACAGGATTATACAAAAGGGTAGTCGCTAAGGGGAATATTCGGCGGCTATTTTGATTTTATAATAATATATATGGAAGGAGAACTCATAATGAATTTAATGACAATTCTTTCTTACTTTTTAAGGATAGTTGTTGCAGGTACCTGCGGCGCACTTTTGGGCTATGAAAGAAAAAACCGAGGTAAAGGTGCCGGAATCAGAACACATATTATTGTTGCAATTGCTTCTGCACTTATGATGATTGTATCCAAGTATGGTTTTACCGATATTCACTTTAACGGTGATTTCAGGCTTGACCCATCAAGAATAGCCTCACAGATAGTAACAGGTGTGGGCTTCTTGGGTGCAGGTATTATCTTTATCCAAAAGCACGAAGTCAAGGGTTTGACCACTGCGGCAGGTATTTGGGCAACATCGGGCATCGGTATGGCTATCGGTTGCGGAATGTATGCAGAAGGTATCTTTACTTCAATCCTGATATTTATACTGCAAATTCTTCTCCATAAGGATTTAAGATTTATGCAGCGTGAAGCCGAGGAAGGTCTTGCCTTTGTCATTGAGGATAGTGACGAAGCTTTAGCTTACTTAACCGAATATGTAAAATCACTTAATATAAATATCATAGAGATGAGTATTACAAAAATTGAAAGTTCAAGGCTTGAGGTGCAGATGACTGCAATCATACCACCGCACACCGACCTCTTGTCCGCACTGAAATATGACAGGAAATACATACACTCAATAGATATGTGAACTTAAAACTTAAAACGGGCGGCCCTATGTGGTCGCCCGTTCTTATGTCGTTTTTACATACTACATCGTAGGGCAGGAAAAAAAGCTCCTGCCGCTCTATCAACGCCCCCACTTAATCCTATTCCCAATAATCCGAAAAACAAATTTTTACATTGCCGACCGGGAGCGGCGGTCGGAACAGGGCTTGGGCGGAAATATTCAAAAAATTTGTTTTTCGTTTTTCAACTTTCCATTTCATTGACATTATTGCGATATAATGATATAATTTTGTATATTTTATGCAAAAGAGGACGGATTAAAATGACTAAAAAAATATTAAGCTTAATTTTAAGTATTTGCCTTATCGCATCGTGTATATTCGTTATGCCGATGACAGCAGATGCGAAGGCTGCACCAATCAAGCTTGGTAATTATGTGCAGATGGGTACATATTACGGACAGCCGATTTTGTGGCGTTGCGTATCGTTTGAGAAAATCATCGGCTACGAGAGCGACGACACGCCGATTATGGATGCAACCGACACAAAAACAGAATATGAAGATGGCTATCTGCCCCTTATGATGGCGGATAGAATAATCTGCTTAAAGCCATTTGACGCAAGCGGAACCAATACCCAAGGCTCGCATAACAGAGGATATTGTTATAGTGCCACAAAAGGCTATTACAGGCAACAGGATGGCTCTAACTATTGGGGCGACTCCAATATGCGTGATTGGCTCAACTCTGATGCAACTGCCGACAATGTGGTATGGAGTTGCGGAAATCCACCGGATAATGACCGTGTTTCAGGCGGCTATAATGATTATGCAGATGAAGCCGGATTTTTGACAAACTTTACTGAGGCAGAGAAAAGTGTAATAGCACCGGTATCACACAAGGTGCTGCTTGATCCTTATGAATATTCAGGCACAGATAATAACAATTATAATTCAAATTATCACAAGAATGACGATGATATAAATGATGTAGTACAAAATTACTCTACTGCATATAGCGAAAACTTAACGGATAAAATATTCCTGCCGGATGTAAAGCAGATAAACACAGTGTATAATAACGGCTCTACCCTCGGAAGTGATTATTACATAGGCACACCTACGGCAGAGGCGGCTAAAAATTCAGAGTATACAACTACATCATTAAACTCCACCACGAAGTGGTGGTCATG
>JAZLIC010000117.1:0-24093 GCA_045617225.1 Clostridia bacterium | reverse complement strand
TTATATCTGCAGTTAAATCATCATAAATTTCTTTCCACTCTACATTAATGCCGAAAGCTTCAGATATTGCTCTTACCGGAACAAGTGTGCGACCGTCGAAAATGCGAGCAGGACTATCAAGCGTAACAGCGTTCCCATTTACATACATAGTTGCATTGTTTATTGTTAATTTAATAGTGGTTTCATTTCTTGTAGCTGTTACTGTTTGAGTCGCTTCATCCCACTCAACGGTTGCCCCAAGAGCCTCGAAAATTGCTCTAAAAGGAACCATTGTTCTTTCGTTAAAAGTCCGTGGAGCAACATCAAATTCGATTTTTTTACCATCAATGCTGATGGTGATGTTGTCTTTATACCATTCTACAAGTAATTTGTTTTGACTTTGTTCTGCATTTGCAGTTGTAAATATAAGTGTTGATAACATTATTGATATTGTCAGTAAGAAAATGATAGCTTTTTTCATTTATAACTCTCCTTTTTGTTTTTAATCAAAAGATACACTAAGTAAAGCATATTATTGCTTAACTCGAATCTTTCTGGGACATTTGGCGTTTTTGGGTATTTGCCAACGCCCGCTTTTCTTTTCCGCGCCTATGGTAACTTTTATTTTTTCCTCCTTACACCATTTGCGAATTGTTCCTTCAGAATAACCCCACTTTTGGGCAGCTTCCGCAACGGACATATACTCCACACTTACCACCTCCTTTTTTAAAATCGTGGTACCAAATGGTACCATTTTGCATAACATATGATACCATATGGTATCATAAATGTCAAGAGGTGATATAGTTGTATTTTAGAAGGATATCAGAGCTTCGTTGTGATAATGATATGACGCAACAAGATGTTGCCGATTATTTATTATGCAATCGGCAAGTTTATGCAAGATATGAGCGAGGACTGAGAGAAATCCCGGTATCAATGCTGATTAAACTATCTAAGCTATATAATGTTACTGTTGACTATATCATCGAAAATGATTAATATTTCGCATTTTACCGTCTGCTTATCTAAAGCAGTGCGGTTTTTATTTTCCTTAAAACTAATCCATCATTAAAATGCTTGAAATTTAATCCAAAAAGTGTTATGATAAAGTAGTTGTATGAGAGGGATAATTTATGAAGTCAATCAGAGAATTATTATTTGAATTACGGGACGAGGAGTATGCAAAGTTTCAGGCGAAGTTGACGCCGTCGGTAGACTCGGAGCTTTTTATAGGAGTTCGTGTTCCCGAAGTCAGAAAGCTGGCGAAGCTCCTGAAAAACAGTAGTGATGCGGAAGCCTTTTTGCAGGAACTTCCTCATAAATACTATGACGAGAATATGCTGCACGGTTTATTGGTATCGGAAATAAAAGATTTTGATACTGCGGTCAAAGAAACCGACCGTTTTCTGCCATATATTGATAATTGGGCAGTATGCGATATTATGTCGCCTAAAATTTTCAAAAAGCACAAGGCAGAATTGATTGACAGTATAAGAAGATGGGCAGGTGCGAGTGAAACTTATACGATAAGATTTGGAATTGAGATGTTGATGAGTCATTATCTTGATGACGATTTCAAAGCGGAATATCTTGATATTCCTGCCGAAATCAGAAGCGATGAATATTATGTCAATATGATGATTGCGTGGTTCTTTGCTACTGCACTTTCAAAACAGTGGGAAAGCACAATCCCATATATCGAAAATAACCGCCTTGATAAGTGGACACATAACAAGACTATTCAAAAGGCGGTTGAAAGTTACAGAATAACAGATGAAGAAAAAATGTATTTAAAAACATTGAAGATTAAATAGAAATTAAAAAGGCGTATTCAGATTAAGCCGATTGGTTTGATAGAATAATTATATACAAAGGAGAATGAAAATGCGGATAAGGAAAGCAGTTTCGGTTGTTTTACTGATTTTGATGCTTGTACCGATATTTTGTTCCTGTTCGGTACAGAAGTCGAATGACACCGCTTCTGATGATGAATTTAAAGGCAAAAAAATCGGAATTATCACAGGCGCTGTTCATGATAAGGTTGTAAAGGATAATCTTAAAGATGTGGAGTTAGTCTATTATAATACAACTACCGATATGGCGGTGGCTCTTGAAACAGGGAAAATTGATGCATATTGCGTTGACGAACCGGTGTGGCGGCTTTTGGCAAATAAATATCCGGACCATAAGACGGTAAAGAAATTTTCAGACGAGAAGTATGCCTTTATTTTCAAAAAAGATGATGAAAAAACCTCTGAGCTTTGCCGTCAGATGAATGAGTTTCTTAAAAAGTGTAAAGACGACGGCACGCTGAAAAAAATAGACTCTGTATGGTTCAGCGACGACGAAGATGCCAAAGTGGTTGATATGAAGGGATTGACTGCAGAAAACGGTACATTATCCTTTGCCACAAGTACGGATATCGGAGCACCGTTTTCGTATGTCAAGGATAATAAATTTGTCGGTTATGATATAGACATAGCCGTAAGGTTCTGCCGTGAATACGGTTACGGAATAAATATTTCAAATAGTAATTTTGAAGGAATGCTCGTATCGGTAAGCACCGGAAAGAGCGACTTTGGTGGAGCTTGCATTACGGTGACACCGGAAAGAAGCGAAAGTATGCTTTTTTCCGACCCGGATTATACAGGCGCTGCCGTGCTTGTCGCAAAGGATAACGGAGGCAAGATAACATCAAAGGAGCAGCTTGCGGGTTCAAAAATCGGTATTCAGACGGGTGCTGCGTATGACCGTGTTGCAGCCGAATGCTTGCCGGAATGCGAAATAGTATATTTAAATGCTGCTGCGGATTTGGCAGTTGCATTGGAAAAGGGGAAGATTAAGTCTTATCTGGTAGACGAACCGATAGCGCGAATGCTTTTTAAAGAATACCCCTCGCAACGAATGCTTGAGATACTCAAAGAAGAGTCGTATGCTTGGGTATTTCCGAAATCCAATCCCGGTAGCGAAAAACTACGCAATGAGGTAAACGAATTCTTTGCAAAATGCCGCGAAGACGGGACTTTTGAAGAAATAGACAAAATATGGTTCGGCACAGATAAATCCAAACAAAAAATTGATTATAGCGGACTTCCCGCAGAAAACGGCACGATTTCAATGGGAATATGTACTACGGTAGGAGCACCGTTCTGCTATATAAAAGATAACGAGTTTGCAGGCTATGACTTGGATTTTGCCGTAAGATTCTGCCGTGCATACGGCTATGGACTTAATATAACGGATTATGATATTCCGGGACTTTTCGGTTGTCTTGCTTCGGGCAAATGTGATATTTCCGCATGTTGTATTGCGATAACGGAGGAACGCAAGGAAACGATGCTTTTCTCGGAGCCGAACTATAAGGGCGGTATTGCACTTATTGTCAATGAGTCGGCTACTGCGGCGGACAATGAGAAGTTTGGGATTTTTGCTTCGATAAAAGAAAGCTTTTACAAAACATTTGTCAGAGAAGACCGATATAAGCTCTTCCTTTCCGGCATAGGCACAACCTTGCTTATAGTATTGTTGTCACTGATATTCGGAACATTATTTGGATTTTTATTGTATCTTATATACTACCGTACAGGGAAAAAATTTCATGCTGTGGTAGATGTTTTTATGCGTATAACGGAGAATACTCCTGTTGTCGTAATTCTTATGATACTGTATTACATAATCTTCGGAAGCGTTAATATCAGCGGTACGGTTGTTTCTATCATCGGATTTGTGTTGATTTTTACAGGCTCGGTGATTGGCGTTATGAAGGTCGGTGTAGGTGCCGTTGATTTCGGACAGAGAGAGGCTGCGCTTGCACTTGGATATACCGAAAGCAAGACTTTTATGCGTGTAATTCTTCCGCAGGCGGCAATACATTTTCTGCCCGGTTATAAAAGTGCGATAGTACAGCTTGTAAAGGGTACTGCCATCGTAGGATATATAGCGGTTCAGGATATTACAAAGGTCGGCGACATTATAAGAAGCCGAACATATGAGGCGTTCTTCCCGCTTATAGTGACGGCGATATTGTATTTCGTTATGGCAAGAGTTATGTCATCATTGGTACAACACATAGAAGTCCGTATTGACCCTGCATCACGAAAGAAAATCAAACTTTTAAAGGGGGTAAAAACAAAATGATTGAAGTTAAAAATCTACGCAAAGAATACCCCAACGCAATTCCGATAAAGGATTTCAGCGTAACTATAAACGATGGTGAGGTTGTTTCTGTCATAGGCCCGTCCGGCACAGGGAAATCAACATTTATTCGATGCCTTAACCGCCTTGAAACACCTACCTCCGGCACAATTATCGTAGACGGCATCTGTGTCACGGACAAAAAATGCAATCTCAGCGAAGTCCGCAAGAGGATGGGAATGGTGTTTCAGTCATTCAATTTGTTTGGGCATCTTTCGGTTATTGAAAATGTTATGTTACCACAGATAGACCTTTTGGGCGTGGACAGACAGACCGCATACGATAAGGCGATGGAACTTTTGGCGCTTGTAGGACTTGAAGGCAGGGCAAAGCAGTATCCGTCTATGTTATCGGGCGGTCAGAAACAGCGTGTGGCGATAGCGAGAACACTTTCCACTAACCCGGATATTATACTCTTTGACGAGCCGACGAGTGCGCTTGACCCTACTATGGTGGGCGAGGTACAATCGGTAATCCGCCGTCTTGCCGATATGGGAAAGACAATGATAATCGTCACCCATGAAATGAAATTTGCAAAGGAAGTCAGCAACCGTGTTCTCTTCCTCACAGAGGGAGGAATATACGAGGACGGAACTCCTGAGCAGATATTCGACCATCCGCAAAAGGAGCTGACACGCCGTTTTGTACGACAGCTCAAGGTGTATGAAAACGCTTCCGAGGAGGACGGCTTTGATTTTCCTGCGGTTATAAGCGGTATAGAGCAATTCTGCATTACAAATCGCATATCAAAGGAGCTTACCGATAAGCTGCTTTCGGCAACCGAGGAGCTGACAACGCAGATATTGCTTCCGGAAATTAAAGAACGAAAAATATATGTCTTAATAGAGTACGACGATAACAGAGCAACAGCGTATGCAAAATTCCGTTATGGCAAAGAAGAGTTTGACCCACGTTCAAGCACGAATGATATCGCACTTGCCATCCTTAATAAGCAGTGTAGCGAGATAGAATATTCCGCACCTGAAGATGAGGCTTTTGCAAACGAGGTTATTTTGCACATTAAATAATGCGGTTGTTTTCAAGGAGGAAAAGGATGAAACGTATAATCATACCTGTATTGTTATTGATTGTCATGCTGCTCAGCGGTTGCGGCAGTCAACAGAAAGAAATAATGTGCCAAGAAGATATGAAGGATATGAAGCTTACTATCGCCGTGCCTGATGATATTGATGCGAACGATAAAGTTTTAGAAGTTTGCCCAAATGCAAAGATTGTGCCGTTGTTAGATACAGTGCTCGGTGTTCGTTCTGTTGCGGAGGGTAAGTATGATGCGTATGTTGCAGGAAAATATTATATAGATGATGCGATTAACGAAGGTAAAATAGACGGTGTCAAAATTTTGGACGAGCCGTTGATTACGTATGAGTGTGCATTGGGACTGTCTGCATTATGCAAAGTACCTGATTACGAAAATTTGGTAAATGAAACCATGGAGGAACTGATTTCCGAGGGTGTCATAGACGAGATGACTAAACGGTGGTTTATTGATGAAAATGAGCAAATGCCCGAAATCAAGCTTGATGATAATCCCGAATATACTTTAAACGCAGTCACTTTCGGACAGTGTAAGCCGTATTCATTTATTAAGGACGGTGCGCTGACAGGCTTTGATGTTGAACTTTTATACCGAGTATGTGAGCGTAATCATTGGGGTGTGAAGCTTAGCAATGCGGAATATGTAAGTATGCTTATGGGACTTGCTACGGGAAAATATGATATAATTTCTGCCAATTTATATATAACTTCGGATAAAGAAGAAAACATCATTTTTTCCATTCCATATACGACAGAAGAAATCAGTATCGCCGTGCGCAGTAATTCAAAGTCCTCATCCGATAAAAAAGATACCCAAAAGCTTGAATACAACACGCTCTTAGAACTTGAAAATGCGAAAACCTTTGCCGTTTTAACCGGCACTGTTTTTGATGAGATGATAAAAGAAAAATATCCTAATGCTGAGGTTAAATATTATCAGAGTGCTGTGGACGGTGCATTAGCCGTGTCAAATCATAAAGCAGATGTAACAGTCTTTGACGAGCCGGTGCTTAAATATATTGCCGCTTGTACGGACGGTGTTGAACTGATGCCGGAGCTTCTCACAAAAGACGACTATCATTTTATTCTGACGAAGTCGGAGCGAGGAGAACGACTCCAAAAAGAATTTAACGAATGGCTTGGCATTCAGAGGCAGAACGGAGAATTAGACAAGCTTTATGATTTCTGGTGCAGTAACGAAGAATCGGATAAAATCTTTGATTTTGAAGCTTTGCCGGAAACAAAAGGAAAGATTAAAATTGCTACCGACCCCAGCGGCAGACCTGATGCGTATTATTATAACAACAGTTTGACCGGATATCCGATAGAGCTTATCTATAATTTTTGCCGTGATATGGGTTATGGCGCAGAGGTGTCTGTTGTAGGCTTTGACAGTATGATTCCTTCCCTTGTTTCCGGGAAAACAGATATCGCAACAACATTTATTTCGTATACCGAGGAAAGAGCGCAGAGTGTACTTTTTACCGACTGTGTGCGAGAAGGCGGTGTTGGCCTCCTTGTCCGCAGCGAAAATAGTAAAAAAAGCAGATTCTTACCTGAGATTATAAAAAGCGGTTTTGAAAAGAATTTTGTAGCGGAAGACCGTTGGAAGCTTGTCTTATCCGGCCTTTACTTGACTGCATTGATTACACTCGGCGGATTTTTGCTTGCCAATATTTTGGGTGCAATTTTCTGTGCTTTTGCAATGTCAAAACGGAGATTTTTGAAAGTATTGGCCAATGTATATGACCAGATTATGCAGGGCACACCGATTGTAGTTATCCTGATGATTCTTTATTATGTTATTTTCGGGAAGTCCAATATTTCCGGCGTCTTAGTGGCGATATTTGCCTTTGGTATGACGAGCGGTGCTTCCCTTGCACAACAGTTCCGCGGCGCAATTGAGAGCGTTGATATAGGGCAGAGCGAAGCGGCTCTTGCTATTGGCTTTACGAAGTTTAAAACTTTTATCGGAATTGTTCTCCCTCAGGCATGCAGGATAATCTTGCCCGGATATTTTAGTGAAATCATCAGTCTTATGAAGGGTACAGCTATTGTCGGCTATATCTCGGTCATTGACCTTACAAAAGCAAGCGACTTAATCCGAAGCAGTACTTATGATGCATTCTTCCCACTGTTGTCCGTTGCCCTCATCTATTTTCTTATTACTTTCGGCATTTTGAGCTTGCTTAAATATATTCAGAAGAAACTTGCCCCAAAACGCCTAAGCGCACAGGAGGAAGAAAAATGATTACTGTTTCTCATTTAAGAAAAGAATATGCGAGTGTTACACCGCTTACAGATGTCAATGTGACGATTAACAAAGGCGAGGTCATATCCATTATAGGCCCCTCGGGTACGGGGAAATCCACCCTCTTGCGTGCTATCAATATGCTTGACGCTCCAACCTCCGGACAAATTTTTGTTGACGGCGAGGAGATTACTGCAAAGGGTTGCAGACTTGACCTTGTACGTCGTAAAATGGGGATGGTTTTTCAATCCTTTAATCTTTTCAATCATATGAATGTGATTGAGAATATTACCTATGGACCAATGAAGCTTCTCGGACTTTCAAAAGAAGATGCAACGGAGCGTGCGATGGAACTCCTGAAAACCGTCAGCTTACAGGACAAGGCGTATGCATATCCAGACGAGTTGTCCGGCGGTCAGAAACAACGTATCGCTATTGCAAGGACTTTGGCAATGGAACCGGAAATTATCCTCTTTGATGAGCCGACAAGTGCGCTTGACCCTACTATGGTGGGCGAGGTGCTGGCGGCTATTCGGATGCTGGCTCAAAAAGGTATGACGATGATGATTGTTACGCACGAAATGAAGTTTGCTCGTGATGTGTCCACTCGTATTTTATATATGGACCGGGGAGTTATCTATGAGGAAGGTACGCCCGAACAGATTTTCGACCATCCTCAAAAGGAACTGACACGGCGTTTTATACGACAGCTCAAGGTTTATGAAAATGTTCCCGAGAAAGACGGATTTGATTTTCTTGCTATTATAGGCGGAATAGAACAATTCTGTATTGCAAATCGCATATCAAAGGAGCTTACCGATAAGATACTTTCGGCAACCGAGGAGTTGACAACGCAGATATTACTTCCGGAAATTAAAGAGCAAAAAATATATATCCTGATAGAGTACGATGACAAAAAAGCAACAGCGTATGCAAAATTCCGTTATGGCAAAGAAGCGTTTGACCCACATTCAAGCAAAAACGATATTGCGTTTGCCATTCTCAATAAGAGGTGCACTGAGATAGAGTATTCTGTGCCCGAAGATACGGCTTTTGCAAACGAGGTCATTTTGCATATTAAATGATGCGGTTTTCGCATAAAAGGCGGTAGAGTAAAATCTATCGCCCATATTACGCCGTAGGGGCGGTCCCTATGTGACCGCCCGTTTTTGTAGGGGACGGCCTCCCGGACGTCCCGCCCAAGCAGAGCGATTCGCTCTGTCGAGGGCGTCATTCCCTACAATGGAATAAATAAAAATCCCCGTTCAAAAGAACGAGGATTTTTTGGTGCCGCTGGCCGGAGTCGAACCGGCACGGAGTTGCCCCCGACGGATTTTGAGTCCGTTGCGTCTGCCAATTTCACCACAGCGGCGTATGAACTCCGCCGATTTATTCGGCAGAGTCGTGACACAAAAGTTAGTATATCATCTTTTGCTTAAAAAAGCAAGGATTTTTTTAGCTTTTTTTAAATTATTTTATCGCCGTGGATAACCGTGGCGTCCGGATACAGACTTCCGTCAAGATGTGACAATGTAAAATCAAAAGAGTTACCGTCAAATTTAATTGTATAAGTGCCTTTATACGGATAGTTCAGGTATCTGATGTCCATTATTACGGTGTTTTCGTCCTCAACTTTGCAACTTGCTGCAAAGGTCGCTTCCTCTTTGCGTTTTTCCTCCATCAGGTCTATAAGGGTAGGCACCCATGCCGCTACACGGAAATGGTTTTTTATCCATTTTCCGTTGCCGGCAATGATGGTCTTGCGGTCAAAACCGTCGGTAAAGTCGATGCGTATTTTATCTTTATCGCATTTTATCATTGCCGTTGTAAAGCCTTGTGCATTTTCTTTAAGCTTATAGAAACCGTCTAATTTAACAGGCACATCTTTATAGCTTGCCGGCGGATAGAAAGCGTCCGGTGTGCTTTCAAATTTATCATCGCCTTCAAAATCATTGATAAAATCAAATAATACGCTTATTTCATTTTGCATATTGAAGGACTCGGCTAATGTTGCAAGGACGATATTTTTTTCGGGAATGACAAGAAAGTATTGACCTATTGCTCCGTCACCACGGTAACCCTCCTGAGCGTTCATCCATAATTGATAGCCATAGCCGCTTGTCCAATCCGGAGTGCCGTTTCCGGAGTTGTCGCTGTGCGGCAGTTGAGCGGTCTTAACCCATTCTTCGGAAAGCAGGCGTTTGCCGTTATACATACCATTATTTAAGTATAAAAGTCCAAGCTTTGCAACATCCTCACAGGATACAAACAAGCCGACGCCGCCCTCTGAAATTCCGCCGCCGCATTGCATCCACTTTTTGGGTATAACGCCTATGTGACAGAAAAAGTTTTCACACAAAAAGTCATAGAGCGTCTGCCCCGTGAGCTTGGTGATAATAGCAGAGAGCATAAATGTTGCCCCCGTGTTATAAGTAAAGTGCGTGCCCGGTTCATATGCAATCGGTTGAGCAAAGAACTCACTAACGCCGTCGTTTGATTGCGAGATTTTATACATTGTGCAGGCTTCATGGCCCGTGTTCATTGTAAGCAGGTGATGAACGGTCAGCTGTTTTAAAAATTTGTCAGGATTTTTCGGTGCCTTCTCGGGGAAAATGTCAATTACTTTATCATTTACGGAAAGCAAACCTCTGTCACAGGCAATGCCTATTGCGGTAGCGGCAAAGCTTTTGCTGAGGGAAAAAATCTGGCGTTGGTCTACAGATGTATATGGCTCAAGACCGATATTTATCATAAGCTCATTATCCTTATACATCACAAGACTGTGTATCTCGGTTTGTGCTTCGTTTATTTCGCGCCAAAGCAAATTTTCAAGTTTTTTGCCTGATACCTTTTCATTTATGTAAAAACTCATTTTCATCACTCCTTAACCTATATTCTATATCATTTGTTCCTTTTTGTAAAGCATAAAAATTTGTTTTCGGGGAATAATTATCCACGGTGATAATTATGGAAAATGTGCGTATTTCTGAGGATATTAAGGTTAATGCAGAATATATCAAGAAGAACTTTCATTACCAAAATAATATAGGATATGTATTCCGTGAATTTCAAATTAAAATGGGAAGTAAGCAGGTAGATGCATTTTTGACATATTTTGACGGACTATCCTCTCAAACACTTATAAACAGGGATATGATGTACTCCCTTATAAATATAGGCATTGATGAAGATTCGTCATTAAGCGTGGAGGACGCAGTGTTTAAACGCATTGTTCCCCTTGCGCCCCTTGTAAAAGAAACCGATATGCAGAAGGCGCTATACTCCGTAAACTTTGGTGAGTGCGCCCTTTTTGTAGACGGTTGCTCCTGTGCGTTTTTGGCAGATGTAAAGGGTTGGGCTTCAAGGGGCGTTGACTCGCCCATAAACGAAGTGTCGCTTTCGGGACCGCAGGAGGCGTTTTCGGAGTCAATAATGACAAACCTTGCCCTGGTGCGTAAAATTTTAAAGGACTCTCGATTGGTAGCCGAGCCTTTAAAGGTGGGCAGTGTAAGCGAAACGCCTGTTGCGCTTATGTACCTTGACGGAGTCACAAACCCAAAAATCGTAGATGAAGTAAGACGCAGGATTTCCGGAATAGATGTGGAGTATATATTCTCATCAAGTGATGTGGAGATGTTTATAGAGAAAAACACATTCTTCCCTGTTTCGCATACACTTAAAACGGAACGCCCTGACCGTGCGGCATCAATGCTTGCAGAGGGAAAGGTTGTAGTGATAGTTCAGGGAAGTCCGTTTGTTTTGGTGCTGCCCACTACCGCAGGGGATTTAATCGAAGCAACAGAGGATAATTATGTTCGTGTGCCCGAAGCAAATATGATGCGTGTTGTCCGCCTTTTCGGAATGGCACTCTCGCTGCTTCTGCCCGGTTGCTTTGTGGCGGTGATGCTTTATCATCACGAGGTTATACCGACCGACCTGCTTCTTGCTATTGAGGCAAGCCGTGAACGGGTGCCGTTTTCGTTGGTGTTTGAATTGATATTGATAGAGCTTTCTTTTGAGCTTATAAAGGAAGCCTCCGTGCGTGTGCCAAACCCTATCGGCTCATCGCTCGGCATTATCGGCGGTTTGATTTTAGGACAAGCGGCGGTAGATGCAAGGATAGTAAGTCCCATATTGATTATTATAGTTGCGATTTCGGGACTCGGCACATTTACAACCCCTACCGTTGCACTATCCCGGTCGCTTGCACTTTTAAGATTTGGATATATAATCGCAGGTGCGCTGTGCGGATTTCTGGGGATTGTTACATTGGGGATAATCCACTTATCCGTTATGGCGTCATCGAATGTATATTCCGTCCCCTTTTTGTCGCCCCTTATAAATAAGGAAAGCAAGAGCGGCTCCGGCTCTGTTTTTGTAAATCCTATATGGAAGAAGGAGCTTCGCCCCAAGGCTTTGCATCCGCTTAAACGGCGTATGCAACCGCCTGTCAGCAGAAAATGGACAGAGGAGGATAAGTGATGAATAATACGCATAGATGGGATATAGGCTCTGCAATGCTTACTCTCTTTTTGTTTAAGATATTTACATCGTTTCCAAAATCCTTGGTTTCAGGAGCGGGAGACGGTGCCTGGATAAGCGTTCTTCTGTCAGGCACAATCTTTTTTGTGATTTCGTGTGTCCTGGCAAATACCTTAAAGCGTAAAAATATTATGATTTATAAAAACAAGGTTGTGCAAGCGTTGCTTTTAATTTATATTATTGCGTCTGCCGGCTATACCGTTTTTGAGGGCGTAACTGCCATTAAAATGTCTGCATATCCTAACACGCCTATAATATTTTTACTGTTTTTTGTTATCTTGGGCGGCATAATCCCTGCACTTTGCGGCAGGGACGGTGTAATGCGCCTTATGGGCATAGTTGCACCTTTCTTGGCAGTGTTTTCGGCTCTTATTATTGCATTTGGACTTAAAGGAGCGGAGGCGATATACCTATTCCCTGTATTCGGCAACGGTGCAGTGAGTATAATAAAGGAAGGCTTTTGCGGAATTTTTGCGTACTTGGATATTCTGCTCCTTCCGCTTATCCTTATCCAATATGATGAGGAAATAAATATAAAAAAGCCTTTGATTATTTCATCGGCGGTGGGAATAGCCTTTTATATCTTCGGAATTTTTGCAATTCTTTTAAGCACACCGTATGAGGCTTTTTCGGGAATTTCGCTTCCCCTTTATGAGTTGTCAAGAAACACTTACGGCGGCGAAACCTTCCAGCGTCTTGACCTGCTTTATCTTGTGTCGCTTTGCATCTCCCTTATTTCCTCACTTGGAATTTATTTTTATCTGTTTGGTACTGTTGCAAAGGGGTTTAAAGTAAAGAAGATTTTGCCTGTCTTTTTGTGTGTTATCCTCTCTTTCAGCCTTTTTGGCTGTGCGGACAGCCGTGAGGTTGAAGAAAACGCATATCTGATTGCTCTTGGCATAGACAAGGGCGAAACGGAGGCGTATAAGTATACTTTTATGTTTGCAAATCAGCCTGAAAACAATTCGGAGGATGAGGACACACCAAAGTGTATAGTTAAGGAGGGGACGGATTTTCATACCGCTTTAAGTCATTTAAAGCGTTCCCTGGGCAAAGAACCCAATTTAACGCATCTGTCAGTAGTTGCGTTTTCTCCTGATGTGGCAAAAGAGGGTGTGAAAAATCATATAGACGCTTTTGAAAGAGATAGGGAGATACGCCCGAATACAAAGCTCGTTTTGGCAACGGACGGTGCGGAAAATTGGATAGAGAGCAGTAACCCAAGGTTTGAGGAGAGCATAGCAAGGTACTATAAATTATTGCTTCGCCCGTCCGCAATGCCCTATGCACCTGTGGAGGAGCTGCATAAGTTCAAAAACGATTTGGCAGAAAAGGGCATAGACCCTGTAATGCCGATAGCGGTCGGAGATGAGATTGTTGGTATTGCTTGCTTTTCGGGCGACAAAATGGTCAAAGCTTTAAGCGGAGATGAGGCGGTCCTGTATAATCTCTTTATGGGTAAGAATGATGGAGCGGTGATTGCGATTGATAATGTTGATTTAAAGATAAAAAGCAGACGCAAGGGTAATATTACTGTGAATAACGGCACGGTAAATGTAACCTTGTTTACCGAAACAGAGCCGTTTGGAGCTGCGAAAAATGAAGAAGCAATAAAAGGTAGCATTGAAAGAAATACACAAAACCTTATTTATACACTGCTTGCCGATAACAGTGACATTTTCGGAATAAAAAGGGCGTTTAAAAAGAAGTGCGATACACAGAAGGAGTGGCAAAAAGCGTCACAAAACAAGAATTTGTGGAGCAAACTGAATGTAAGCGTCAAAAATAAAACGAGATAATTACCTAAAAAAGAGATTTTTTACAAATTTTTGAAAAAGCCTTGACATTTTTCCCAATATATGTATAATGTAGTTATATTACAAAAGAAAGAAGGGAATTTTATGAAGTCAACAGGTATTGTAAGAAAAGTTGATGAGCTCGGTCGAGTAGTGTTGCCTAAGGAGCTCCGTACTACTTTGGATATAATGCAGAAGGACCCGCTTGAAATTTATGTGGATGGTGACAATATTATCCTTAAAAAGTATGAACCTGCTTGCATCTTTTGTTCAAGTGCAAATGATGTTGTGACATATATGGACAAGAAGGTTTGCAAGAAGTGCATTGCAAAGCTTGAAGAAGCGGAATAATTTAAGTGAGTAAAAGGGCTGTTTAAAAACAATCGTTTTTAGACAGCCCCTTTTTGGGGGGATAGGTAAAAGATTTGATTTTACCGACTTTTTATAATAATAATATTTAGATGCACAATATACACAGGGGGTAAAATGTATGGAGATTGCATTGCAGATTGTAAGTCTTTTTGGCGGACTTGGAATGTTTTTGTTTGGAATGAATACGATGAGCGGCGGACTGGAAAAGGCGGCAGGTGACAGACTCCGAAGGATTATGGAGAAGGTCACAGGCAACCTTTTTAAGTCCGTTTTTCTTGGCATTTGTGTTGCGGGACTGACGCAGTCAAGCTCTGCCGCAACAGTTATGGTTGTGGGTTTTGTGAACGCAGGGCTTTTGACGCTCAGTCAGGCGGCAGGTATCATTATGGGTGCGAATATCGGCACTACCGTTACGGCGTGGCTTATCAGCTTAAACTCAATCCCGGGCGGCGTGTGGTACTTGGATATTTTAAAGCCGGATACCATTGCACCGGTTGCCTTGATTGTGGGTGCGGTGTTTATGTTCTTCTCAGGCAAGGATAAAAAGAAGGCGGTCGTGGGTGAAATTATCGCCGGACTCGGTATCTTGTTTATCGGTATGAGTTATATGTCCGGTGCGATGCAAAAGGTGTTCGAGATAGTTCCGTCGCTTAAAGGTATGTTTGCATTCTGCGAAAATCCGATTATAGGTATCGGAATTGGTGCGGCTGTCACCGCTGTTATTCAATCAAGTGCCGCATCTGTGGGTATGCTTCAGGCGATTGCTTCAACAGGCGCCCTCTATTTCTGCACAACCTTTCCTATTATTATGGGGCAGAACATCGGTACTTGTGTTACTGCACTTCTTTCAAGTATCGGCACAAGCAAAAATGCACGCCGTGCGGCAATGATACATCTCTACTTTAATATAATAGGTACGATTTTATTCTTGATTGTGATTTATACTTTGCAATATACAATAGGCCTGCCGTTTTGGAATAACACCGTAAGTGCGGTAAACATTTCTATTCTACATTCAGTCTTTAATGTAAGCTCAACTGTTGTTTTACTGCCGTTTTCAGGACTGCTTGTTTGGCTTTCCAATAACACAATCCGCACAAATGATAAGGAGGAACAAAATCTGTTTGCAGTCCTTGATGAGCGCTTTTTGTCAACGCCTCCGATTGCAGTTGCCAACGCACGAAAGGCAATGGGAGATATGTTTGATTTGGCAAAGGAGAACGTATCAAACTGCAAGATTATGCTCCGTGGTAAGAATGCATCTTTGACGGATAAAATGCGAGAGAATGAAGAAATGCTTGACAAGTACGAAATTGAGCTTTCAAATTATCTGACCAAGATTGCCGACTTATCACTCAGCACCGATGATGTAGTAAAGATGACCGGATATTTGCGTATGGTGAGTAATATCGAGCGTATAGGCGATTATTGTGACAATGTATGCGAATGTATCGAAAAGATGGCGGTAAATAAAGTGACTTTCAGTGCCAAGGCTGAACGTGAGATGAATACTTTGTTTGATGCCCTTGAAAATGTGGTAGAGCTTGCAAGAGAAGCTTTAAGCAGCGAAAGCACAGAAGTAACGCTTAGGATTGAGCCTTTGGAGGAGGTTATAGATGGTCTTTGTGAGGAGCTTGAAACAGCTCATATGGCACGCCTTAAAGCTAAAAAGTGCACGGTGGAGGCAGGCATTTTGTTTCTTGAAATTATCGGCAACGGCGAGCGTATTTCCGACCATTGCTCAAATATCGGCATAAGTATCTTACAATCTAAGGAGGAGTTCGGCGACAATTTTGACCGTCACAAATATTTAAGGAAGCTTCACGAAGATACCGACGGCGAATACCGCAGGTATTATAATATGTATAAAGAACGTTTTGCGTTGTAAAAAAATGAGCAAAAATCGGTTTCGTAATAAAAACGAAGCCGATTTTTTGTTTCCCCCAAAATGTCTTGACAATCTTTTGGTTATATGCTACAATAAATAAAAGGCAAAAGACAATTTTTTGGTGATTTTGTTGAAAGTTTACGAAAGGTGTGGAAAATGATGAAAAAAAGAATAAGATGCCAAAAAATGTACGTCCCCAAATGGCTTTTCCCAGCCTCTTGGTGGCTCAGGTGATATGAAACTATCTCTTGATACTGCAAAATGGTTTTCTGATAATCATTCCCAAGAAATCACCTTTGTAGGTCATTCAAAAGGTGGAGGTGAAGCAATGGCGAATGCTGTCGCTACTAACCGAAACGCTATCACTTTTAATCCGGCTAAAGCTAATTTGGCAGCTTATTCAAAGACAAAAGATGTAAGAAAATCCTATGCTGGAACAATGACTCATTATGTTGTAGAAGGCGAGATACTTAATAACAAGTTTGGAAATCCGAGCATGGGAACTACTGTAAAATTACCAACACAGGTACCCATTCAAGCTTGGACTTGGGATGCTTGGGGGCAAAGGACAGATAACCATCATATGTGGGCTGTCAAAGCTGCTTTAAAGGAGGCTGGATACTAAATGAAAGGAAAGATGTTTTTGATAATTGGAATTGTGCTTTTTGCTATAATCATATTGGTTGGGGCATTTTATTTGTTTGTGCTAAGTGGTGCTATATTTTCGTTTGGCTCAAACCCACCAGCACCAGAAATTACGCATGGAGAGTTTCCCGTTAAAATCACCTGTGAAATTAACGGAGAGGTAAAAGTAGTAGAAGACACGGTAATATGCGAATTTGATGGATACGGACCTCGCAGCGCAGCCGGTCAATCCCGAAAGTGGAAATCATATTTAAAAAGTGGGAATGAAAGACTAACTCTTCTACGGGTCGAAGGTGCAGACTTAGCATTTGAAATTTCTAAATCATATGGGCAACCCGATTATTATATGGGCGATTTGAGATATGAAAGTAAAGAACAGTATGAAAAGAAGATGACAGATGACAGGTATCTTGGTTACTATGAATGGAAAAATGGCGAAGAGTTTGAAAGTGCCCTTATTACATTAGATGAAGCATGGGAAAAGTACAAATTAAAAATTCTTGATATAAAATATAGTCCGCCAATCCGAAACACATTTAAGTAATGTATGTTTGTAGCCATTTGGGGACGTACATTTTTTGGTACTTATATGACAAAAACAACAGACTGTTGTCCAGAACGAATTTCGATGATGACGGAATAATAGATACTATCAACTATGAATATGACGATAACGGAAATCTGTTGTTTGAGAAGGACGAAGACGATGTAGTCACCAAGGCATATACATACGATTCGGATAACAGACTTATCGGTATGACACAAGGCAACACAACGGCAAGCTATACCTATGATACATCGGGCAGAAGGTCAAGCAAGACGGTAAACGGAGTTGTGACCAATCACATATGGGACGGCGACAGGATAGTATACGAAACCAAGGGCAACGGAAACAGTAAGGCGGTATATTATTGGGGACGGGATATAATTGCACAAAGGACAAATTCGGTGACGGAGTATTATCTCTATGATGAGAAAAATACAATAATCGGCGGCGTAAATCTGACAGACACGGCAAAATACAGCGCCTTTGGGGAACGCCGAACCGCCGACCCGTTTGTATACAACCCGTTTGGATACACAGGCGAGTATACCGATAAAGAAAGCGGACTTATCTACCTGCGTAACAGATACTATGACCCGAGTTTAGGACGCTTTATCACCGAAGACCCTGCCAAAGATGGCCTTAATTGGTATGCGTATTGTGAGAATAACCCGGTGATGTTTGTGGATAGAACCGGATTATACGCCGATGGCGATAAAAATCTCCCATATGAAATTCAGTTAATTTTGAATGGGAACGACAGAAAAACAGGTGGATTAACAGCGGCATGGAATGCGGCGAACGAACGCGGAGATCAAGCCGCAATGGATAGGATTGCAACTATCGCTACAAATGTTCGCGGTTTTTCCGTTACCAATGTTAACCGTGTTATGGTCCTTGTACAAACTGCGGGGGCGTCTGGCTTAGGGCATACTGCCGTGTTACTTTTGAACGAAAACGACCAAGGCCTGTTATTAAGCTACCATCCTTGCCCTGATGGTTCGCCAATGACTGAACCAGGGGAAATGAGGATAGCTTACTTGAATGTAGCAGAGTGGAATAATGCACTTTATGGTCCAGAAGATCGGAATGTTAACCTTGTTGGAAGTACTGGCTACAATCGAAGAGAGAGTTTTAATGGAAGTCTTTACTTATCTGTTGACGCCACCAATGGGCGCAACGGATTGGCAAAATTAGCTGAAAAGTTTGCCAATCCGGGCAATTACAATGTTACCACAAATAATTGTGATTATCAAACCGCTGCAATAGTTATGGCTGCTGGGAAATATTACGACAAGTACAGTTCACCAAACGACTCTTTTACCTATACAACCATGTATCATACGAATTACCGAGTGTGGTTGTTTCAACAGGCATTCAGAAAGGTGGAGTATTGATAATGGAAAGAATAAAAAAAATTATGATTGCGGTGATTGTATGCTTACTGACGATTACTAGTGGATGTGCGAATAATGGCAAAAAAGAAATAAACGCTGATACCATATCTGGAAAGATTTTGTTCAGAGAACCGATGTCGGATGGAAATTCAATATCAGGTTCTGACTTTGTTACATTAGACCCATTTTATTGCACAATAACGCCTGTCGGCTTTCAGGGAAGTTGTGCCAAATTTTTTGGATCAACTTCAAAAATACTCATACAGCAGGAACTCGGAGATGTTGAATTGTTTGATGTTGATACTAAGGAAAAAGAAGTGGTTTATAATACTGGTTCAAATTCTTCAAACTTTGAAATTGCTTATGTTGATGACAACCACTTCAGTATTGCTGATTATAAAAACATCCGTTTGGTTGACATTCGAAGTGGTGAGAGTACCGTAGTTGTCGAGGAAGCCAGCGGCACTCATTCTTGGTGTAAAAATGGAAAACTCTTATATTATGCCACCTCATTGGATGCCACTGGCAAAAAGGGCATATACTCCTATGAAGTTGAAACAGGCAAGAAAACATTCGTTATTGATGGCGCAGTTCCGAATATTTCTCAAGATGGCAAAATACTTGCATATCAGAAAAAGGATTCTTTGTATGTCATAAATTTAGAATCAGGAAAAGAATGGAAGTATAGGTGCATTCCTTTTTGCTTTTGTATTTCGCCGGATAGCAAATATGTCGCAGTTGTTGAATACTGGAACGGTTTATGGTTCTATGATGGTTACACGGTTAAAATTTGGGACTATGTGAAAGACGAAACTCAAACGGTTTTACCAAGGTATGCCAATGGGCAGTGCTCGGGAATTGACTGGGCTGAATAAATAACACGATGGATCGGTTCTGTTGTGTCGGTAACATATTACAGCGCCTTTGGCGAGCGCCGCACCGCCGACCCGTTTGTATACAACCCGTTTGGATACACAGGGGAGTATTATGATTTGAGCAGTGGCTTGATTTATTTGAGAAATCGGTACTATGACCCGGCGATAGGACGGTTTATTTCAGAAGATGACCATTGGAATCCATCTAATATGATTTATGGGGACGATCAAAAGGCTGTAAGATGTGTTGTAGTAAATAACGATAAAATTTACTATAACGAAAATGGTGTCGTTATAGATTATGAATTAAATCAGCCTTTTGAACTAAAAAATTGTGCAAACGTATACCCTAGCCTGGGGGACAAAGGGTCAATTTATAAGATTATTGGTATGTCGAATGAATGGGATAGCTTTGTTTTTCCGATAAAAGCTTTTAGAAATAGTTATAATAGCTTTGAAGAGCCTGATATTACTTTTTATGAAATAATTAGAGTTCCTAATATAGATGCGATTAAACAATCAACTAATTTGTATATTTATGCAATCAATAACCCAATTATGTATCATGACCCAACGGGAAATTCGGCTGCGGCGGCAGTTGCAGGAGGTGCTGCCTTTGGGCCAGCGGGAGCCGTAATAGCAGCTGCTGCCGTAGTGGTTGTTGCGGGGGTTGTTTATCTTGCGGCGGAGCATCAAAAAAAAGGGAACTACAAATCCGGCTAATCGAAATAAGCATGAAAATGGGCAAGCAAGAAAACAAAAAGATGCTGGCGGAGAAAAAGGCGATGCGAGGAGACCAGTAGACCGAAGTAATAAAAGAAAATAATCTAGAGGAGAGTCTTTTTATGAAATATGAAATGAGTTATGATCTTGATGAGCTAATAAAAAATAATTATCATTGTTCTATTAAAAGAGATTATATTAGTGCTTATTCTATTTATTGTTTTCCAATATGTCACAGTGAAAATTTGTTGCTTATAGAAGTTGTGGAAGATTTCCTCCCCGATGGATATAAAATAATTCGTAAAGATGATATTACTGAGATTAAGCATAGTGAATCAGATGAATATGCTGAGTATATATTCGAGCAGGAAGGAATTATACGTGGAGAGCAAAGACCGGATATTAAAAATTTGAATAGCATAAAAGAAGTTTTGAAACAATTCGTTGATAGCAAAGAAAATATTATTGTTGAGTGCGAAACAGATGATAACAGTTTTTTGATTGGCAAAGTTATTGAATGCGGTGAAAACACATTTTTATTCTTAGATTTTGATGGTGTAGGTAAGTGGAGTAAATCACCTATTGAAGTGTTATATTCGAAAGTAACTTGCATTAGTTTAAGAGGAAGATATCTTAAAATTATGTCAAAATATCTTACCATCTAACAGACAAGGAGGCTATTTAGGAAGGTACGTTTTTTGGCACAATTCTACATGGAAAGCGGCAGACTTTCACTGTAAACAAGAGCCATTTGGGGACGTACATTTTTTGGTACTATTTTATTGACAACAAAATATAGATAGAAACAGCGGAGCCATTTGGGGAACGCCGAACCGCTGACCCGTTTGTGTGCAGTCGATTTTAAAAAATGAATAACGGTGTTGATTTTGGTATAGCGGAATCGTCGCCGTTATTTTATTGTAAAAAAAGCGTAAAAAACGCTTGACAGTGCGCGTATAGCGTAGTATAATGTATAGGCGTGACAAAGACATACGATGATTCCGAAGGTGGCGAAACCCGCATTCTATGGGGGATTTCGGGAATTTCGGAGGAGATTGTCCGGTTTTAAAAACAGGGCGGAAGGTCACACTTCTACAATGAATAGACGATGTATATTCCTGCTTGGCATTATGCTGGTGCCAATGGGAAAATTTGCGTCTGTACGCCCCGAAACCGTTGTCCCACGGGGGATTTGTCGGGTTCGGGCTTTATTTCAAGGCTGCGTGAAACGCCCGGCGCAGTGTAAAGTAATTTCAAGGAGGGTACAAAAATGGCAACAGAAAAAATCAGAATCAGACTTAAAGCTTATGATCACAACCTTATCGATCAGAGCGCCGCTAAGATTGTTGAGACAGTCAAGAGATCAGGCGCAAAGGTTTCGGGACCTATTCCGCTTCCTACAAAGAAAGAGGTTGTTACAATTCTTCGTGCGGTTCATAAGTACAAGGACAGCCGTGAGCAGTTCGAACTTAGAACTCACAAGCGTTTGATTGATGTTTTAAGTCCAAGTGCAAAGACTATTGATGCACTTAAGCACCTTGACTTGCCGGCAGGTGTTGATATCGAGTTAAAGATATAATTTCGGCAAAATAATTTAGCGTTGCATGGGATTTTCCCACACAATAAAATAAAATTTGACTATGTTAGCGCTCACGCTAACCAATGGTCCGCAGGTATGCTCAGCCGAGCCTATGCTTGTGTAAATTAGGAGGAAAAACATGAAAAAGGCAATTTTAGGTAAAAAGCTGGGAATGACACAGATTTTTACAGAGGACGGAGTTTTAATTCCCGTTACTGTAATTCAGGCAGGCCCTTGCGCAGTTGTGCAGAAGAAGACAGTAGAAGTTGACGGTTACTCTGCAGTACAGGTTGGCTTCGAGAGCAAGAAGGAACATCGTTCCAACAAGCCGGAGATGGGTCATTTCAAGAAGGCTAATGTTGAAGTTAAGAAGTATTTGAAGGAATTAAAGCTTGATAATGCAGCTGAACTCAATGTTGGTGATGAATTAAAGGTAGATCAGTTTGCAGACGGCGATGTTTTGGACATTACCGGAACAAGCAAAGGTCATGGTTATGCAGGCACAATCAAGAGATGGGGCACACACAGAGGTCCTATGGCACACGGTAGCCACTATCACAGAGGCCCGGGTTCACTTGGTGCTTGTTCTTCGCCGTCAAGAGTGTTCAAGGGCAAGAAGCTCCCGGGACATATGGGTGTTAATACAGTAACTATCCAGAATCTTGACTTAGTTAAAGTAGATACAGAACGCAATCTTCTGTTGGTAAAGGGTTCGGTTCCGGGTCCTAAGGGCGGATTGCTTGTTGTAAAGAATGCAATAAAGGCAGAAGCCTAAGACCACAGAGAGAGGAGGATTTAAGTTATGCCTACAGTAGATATTTACAATATTGACGGCAAGGTAGTCGGCAATATGGAATTAAATGATGCAGTGTTTGGCGTAGAAGTCAGACCTGATGTAATGCACGAAGTAGTTGTTAACTACTTGGCAAACCAAAGACAAGGCACACAAAGCACAAAGACTCGTACAGAAGTCAGAGGCGGCGGCATTAAGCCTTGGAGACAGAAGGGTACAGGCCGTGCAAGACAGGGTAGTATCCGTGCACCACAGTGGACAGGCGGCGGCGTTGCACTTGGCCCGAAGCCGAGAGATTACAGATATACCTTGAATAAGAAGGTAAGACGCCTTGCTCTTAAGTCTGCGCTTTCTTCAAAGGTAGCCGAGAATGAGATTATCGTTCTTGACGCTCTTGAACTCGCAGAGATTAAGACAAAGCAGATTGCAGATATGCTCAAAAACTTAAACGTTACGGAGAAGGCACTTATTGTTCTTCCCGAGAACGATAAGAACATAGTATGTTCTGCACGTAACATAAGAGGTGTTGATACTACATTTGTTGGTTCAATCAACACATATGAAGTATTAAATCACACAAAGTGCATTATCTTAAAAGATGCAGTTGCAAAACTTGAGGAGGTGTATGCGTAATGAAATCAGTTGCATACGATATTATCAGACGACCGATTATCACTGAGCAAAGTATGGACCAGGTTGCGGACAGAAAATACACCTTCGAGGTTGCAAAAGACGCTAACAAGGTTGAAATCAAAAAGGCTGTTGAAGAAATCTTCAAGGTAAAAGTCGAAAAGGTAACAACCATAAATTATTTAGGCAAGCCCAAGAGAATGGGCGTTCATTTCGGAAAGCGTGCTGATTGGAAGAAGGCTGTTGTAAAGCTCACACCGGACAGCAAGACTATCGAATTGTTCGAGGGTTAATCGTCAGACAACCAACAAAATTTGCAGATAAGGAGATTTAACAATGGGAATTAAGAAATATAATCCTACCACACCTTCACTGCGTCAGATGACTGTTTCAACTTTTGAAGAGATAGATAAGGTTGCACCGGAGAAGTCACTCCTTCGCCCATTGCACAGCAAGGCAGGAAGAAACTCTTACGGTAGAATTACAGTCAGACATCGTGGTGGCGGTGCAAAAAGAAAGTATAGAGTAATTGATTTCAAGAGAAACAAGGACGGTATGAATGCAACAGTCCTTTCGATTGAATATGATCCAAACAGAAGTGCAAACATTGCACTCCTTGAGTATGAAGACGGCGTTAAGAACTATATTATCGCTCCGCTCGGTCTTAAAAAAGGCGACGTTGTAGTGTCAGGTGACGGCGCAGACATTAAGCCGGGTAACGCAATGGAGATTAAGGACATACCTGTTGGTACACTTATTTATAATATAGAGCTTAATCCGGGCAAAGGCGGTCAGTTAGTACGTAGTGCAGGTAACACAGCTCAGC
>JAZLIC010000116.1:0-11654 GCA_045617225.1 Clostridia bacterium | reverse complement strand
GAGTATAGCACAAAGCAACCATAAATTCAAGTAGTTTTTAATATTTTTTAAAATTTTTTCTTAAAAACATTTCGATAGCTTATAATTCATAATATATTAAAAATTTTTTAATACATTATTCACCCAATATTTATAAGCCTTTGTTAAAATATTCTTGTGACTTGAAAGCAGTCACAAATACATAACTCCCTCCCTTGCAGAAAAAAATGTACAGGGTTATAGCAGTCACATTCGGTGACTGCTATAAATTTTGTTTGACATAATTAAAATTTGTGATATACTTTAAGCCTAAGTATAATATACTTTTACCACAGGAGGAACATATGAAAAAACATGAATTCAGTTTTCGGATTTTAACGCTTGCCTTATCTATGGCAATCGCAATCAGTATTTTTTATGTATCGCCGAAAGGCAACGAAGTTTCGGCGCAATTTGATGAGCTTAGAGGCATTTGGATTTCAACCGTAGGCGGCATTGACTTCCCCTCAAAATCCACAACCAATCCCGATTCATTAAAGAGTGAGCTTATCACTATTTTAGACAATGCGGCAGAAATGGGTTTTAACTCTGTTTTCTTTCAGGTAAGACCTACCGGCGATGCTTTTTATAAGTCCGAAATTTTCCCATGGTCAAGATACTTAACCGGTACGCAAGGCGTAGCACCGGATAACGGATTTGACCCACTTGAATTTGTGGTTGAGGAAGCACATAACCGTGGTATGGAGCTTCACGCCTGGATAAACCCCTACCGCATAACCAACACTGCGGCAGACAATACAAAGCTTGCCGCAAATAATCCGGCAGTATTACACCCGGAGCTTACGATTACTGCAAGCGACGGAAAGATGTATTATAACCCGGGCGAGTCTAAGGTAATCGACCTTATCATAGACGGTGCGGCAGAGATAGTTGAAAATTATGATGTTGACGGACTGCACATGGATGACTACTTCTATCCGTCGGCTTCTTTTGACGACGAAGGTACATACTCATATCACAAGGACGCTTATCCAAACAAAGACGATTGGCGCCGCAGTATGGTAGATACTTTGGTAAGTAAAATGAACAAGAAGCTTCACGAAATAAAGCCAAATATACAGTTTGGTATTTCTCCTGCCGGAATATGGGCGAACAGCAGCAGTATTTCAAGTGGTAGCAATACCAATGGCTCACAGACATATTTTAACTCTTACGCAGACACAAAAGGTTGGGTAGAAAAAGGATATGTAGACTATATTATGCCTCAGCTTTATTGGCATATAGGGCATGAAGCCGCAGACTATGCTACCTTAGTGGATTGGTGGAGCAATGTAGTCGCCAATGCCAACAACGGTGTAAAGCTCTATATCGGTGAAGGTGCATATCGTACGACGTCAAGCACAGTCCCGGAATGGACAAAGGATAACGGTACATATGAGCTTCGCCGTCACATAGAAATCGGCCGTGCGAACAGTGACGTATCCGGATATTGTATGTTCACATATAACGACTTTGTGGAGAACAACGCAATATATAAGCTGATGCAAGAGGTAAACGCAGACGCATCTCCTGCCGCAGTTATTGATGTGCCGGAGGTATCTGCTACGCCGGAGCCAACCCCCGCACCTGATACACAAGGTGCAAACCGTTTTACCGATATGGACGACTATTATTGGTGCATAAAAGAGATAGAAGAACTTGCAGAAGACGGCATTGTAAAGGGTATAAGCGATACAGAATTCGCACCCGACAAGAAAATAACGCGTGCAGACAATACTATACTGTTATTGCGTGTACTTGGCAAAACAGCAGAATTTACCGAAAACTTTGACGATGTATATCCAAGTAAATACTACTATAACGAAATCGGTATAGCAAAAGCGCTTGGTATTGCTTCCGGCATAGGGGACAACCTCTTTGACCCTGACCAGCTTATTTTAAGACAGGATATGGCAACACTTGCATACAGAGTTTTAAATGCAGAGGGCATCTTAACCTCCATACCGAATACAGGCAAGCTTAATGTATTCAGCGATGTTAATCAAATCGACTTCTATGCAAGAGATGCAATGGCGGCTTGCGTAGGGGCAGGATTGATGGGCGGTTACGGTGATGACACCATTAAGCCAAGGGCGTATGCAAGCAGAGTTGAAGTTGCATTGTTTGTATACAGAATACAAAGACTGCTGAACAACTAAAAAAAAGAGGCAAAAACGCCTCTTTTTTGTTTACGCAATATTTTGTTTTAATCAAAATATTTGGTAGAACCAATTATCATAGATATAATCGTCATCTTTTCCTTCTTCATATGACGGATTATCCATACCGAGCGAATAATATGTTCCGTAATTCGTTACATTTACATACTTCAATGTCATACCTAATCTTTCGGCAAACTCCATAGGCACACGAATTACGCCGTCTATGTTCACAATTTTGTTTTCACATTCAATCTTTTTGTCATCTACCATTACAAAATTATCTCCGGTATAAGCGGAAATCTTACCGATTTTATAATCGTTTTCTCCATTTGCGGTATATTCCATACCGTTTTCCGAGAATACGAACTCACCGTCGTACATATTTATCAAAAGGTCATAAAGCGGAAGATATATCTCATTTTCCGTATACGGAACACGGTCTGAATCAAAATAAACAGTCAATTTCGGAGATATGTATCTGTTTGCTTTATAATCATATTCCGGATTAGGCATATTGAAACTTACAAATGTATGAACGTTGCATTTTTCATCATTCAATTCGTAATATGTATTCGCATTACAATAAAGTCCCAAACCCTTCGCAAAAGAAACAGGTATATTCAACACACCGTCAATCTCTTTAATCGCCTTTTCGACAGAGCGTCTTTCGCCGTTTACAACAACTGCTGTATCACCTTTTTTGACCGACAAAGTTTGTATACTAAAAGGGTTTTCCTCTGTCGCAGTATAACTAAGTGCGCCTTTTGAGAAAGTGAAGTCACCATTGAACAGGCAACGCATAAATTCATATGCAGGAATATATAAAACCCCGTCCTCTGTATATAATGTTCTTTCTAATGAAAAACTATAATTCAACATTGACGGAATATAAACATAGTCTTCCTCAATCTCATCTTCATACTCTTCTTTATGATCTTCTTCAAACCAATACTCAATATAGAATTTGTTTTTATGGTAGTTATACTCAACCCAAGTGTTTTCTATATCCAAAGGATAGAGCAAATCTTCAAGGACATATAATTTACCATCATATGTAGCCGCACAGGCTACATCTTCTTCCGTTTCCACTCCGTCTGCAATAAAAATATTTTCATTTACGATGATTTCCTGACCGTTCGGATATTTAAGTGTCAGCGTATCGCCGTCTGACGAAAAGCTTATTTCCTTTCCGCCTTGCTTTGCCATGGTTTCGATAGGGAAATATATTTTGTTATTCAAAAACAACGGAGGTTCCTTTGCAATAATATATCTTGCATTGGTATAGAAATTTCCGTAATGAACATTGCTGTTTTCTTCGGTTAATTCAGGCATAGTAACCGTGGCTTTGTTATGGTCTTTTGTTGACATTTCAGATTTTAGTGTAAAATTCACAACCGCTTGTTCATGCGTAAGACCTGTTGTTGACATTCCCAAAGATTTAAGAATATCAAAAGCATTAAAGCAAATATGCAATTCTTCAACCTGTGCACTAAAAACCCCTTGCTCATTCCGCGTAAAGTTCATAACAAGCCCCTTTTCGCCGAAGAGTTCGTTGTTTTCTATAAAATCGGCAATATCATTCATCACATCTTCAAAAGTGGCATAAATTTCATATCCGACATCGTCTTTTGAAAGTTCTTTATAAACATCAATGACTTCAAGCAAATACTTTTTTAATTCCTCGCCTCCGAGTGACAAGGTGTAATTATTGCCGTTCTTTTTCAATTCTCCGTTATGCAAGGCAGCATCTTTTACCTTGTTTATCATTTGTGTAATCTCTGCCTTATCAAAAGAAGACATCAGCTCCGGAATCGACTTAAAATATTCGGACATATCAAAAATCTGATATTCCTTTTCAAATGGGTATTTTAATATTATTTTATATATTGGATTTTCTTCATCGCTTAAATCATACTTAATCCAAATACCGTTTCTTGCCCATGCATCAATTTTAATGTCATCATTAATTATTATGGGTGAATCAACTACCATGTTCATATTAAGGTCAACTTTTTTGTAATCTTCCGATGCAGAGCAAGAAAAATCCATCTTAACCGTAGCATCAAAAAGACCTTCTACAAGCGATTTAACTTGAATGAGTGTATACTCATCGACAGGAACAGTATCCAAAATTTTAAGCGGTTCGTTGAGTGTAGCGGAAACCGTCACTTCGCCACTCATTGAACTGAGCGATGCAGTTTTTTCAACTGCCGACGCAAAATCGCTCGTCACATCAGCAAAAACCGTCATTGTCAGCATTGTCAACGCAATAAAAAAACTGATTATTTTCTTCATAATCTCCATCCTTTCCGGGTTCCCTCGCTTTATGCTTTTATTATATATATGCTTCATTTCATTGTCAAGGAGAATATTTAAAAGGGCGGCCAATGGCCGCCCAAAGACTCTCCGATATATATAATAATTGTCAGCATACAAAAAGGTGCGAAAAACGAATTTTCTGAAAGTAAAATATTAAGTTAATCTTTTTGATTCTCATATACTTTATACGGTCAGTGCATTTTTTACAGCCCGTTTTATTTGTCTAAATAATCCTTTGGATTGACACAATTCATATCCTTTATTATTTCAAAATGCAGGTGCGGTTCTTCCAGGGACTCAACCGTGGCACTGTTTCCTATATGCCCGATAATATCACCGCATTTTACCTCTTGACCTACCGCAACATCATTTATATCACGCAAATTTGCATAAAGAGTTCTTATATTTCCGCTATGACTTATAACCACTGTCATACCCAAATATGGGTCTTCATAAGCCTCCTCCACTTTGCCGTCTGCCGCCGCCATTACGGCATCGTCACCCTCGGCACAATAATCTATTCCCTCATGCACACGCCAATCCTTCATAGTTTTGGAATATACTAAGTTATCTCCTGAAAAATCCTTCTGCACCTCTTTTTCAATCGGCTTTTTGAAAGCAGGTATCCCCTCTCCGTCAGTCTTTAAAGCCTCTCCTTCGCTTTTATCTGCGGTCGGTGCAGGCGTCGGAGTTTTTTCCGTTTCTTGCTTTTCCTCCTTAGGGAGTGTTTTAGAGCTTGCCGGAACGGACTCCCTTACTTCCGCAGAAGCCTTTTTCCAATTATCCGCATCAAATGTAGAGCCGGTATTCTTATCAGGTGCCATCGCATTTAAAATCGAAACAATAGCAGTAATTGCCACGCCCAAAACAATAAATACAAACAGACCTTTAACCTGCCAAATACTTTTTTGTCTATTCTTCCCTTTTTTATTTTTCTCGTTCATAATCTCACCTCATGAACAAGTATTAGCTAAATCAGGGAGTTATATACACAAATATATAAATTATTCCTTATCTTCCGGTTACTAAATACACTTCGTCCGTATACTCACTAAACTTCCCGGCACACGTCGCCGCTTTATCATAGCTTTCAAACATTCCGAATACTGCACTTCCGCTGCCGCTCATCAGGCTGAGCATAGCTCCGTTTTTATACATAAGCTCCTTATACTCGCCCACAACAGGGTAAGCAGGGATTGTCACATTCTCCAAAATATTGCCGGCGTTCTTGATTATCATATCAATATCACCTTGCCTTACGCCCTCGGCTACCGCCTTTACGCAAAGGTCTTTCGGCTTTTGGGTATGGTCTAAATTCTCATATACCCACTTAGTAGATACCGATTGCGTCGGCTTTGCAATCACATAAAATACATCAGGTGCCTCACCCAAATCTGTAAGCATTTCACCTATACCCTCGGCTAAAACGCAACCGCCCTGAACGCAAAACGGTATGTCTGCGCCAAGCGATGTACCTATCTCTTTAAGCTCCTCCAAGGAAAGCTTGCTGCCCATCAAGGTGTTTAAGCCCTTTAAAACTCCGGCGGCATCAGCACTTCCGCCTGCCATACCTGCACCCATAGGTATGCGCTTTTTTATATCAATACTTACCTTAAAGCTTTCGCCTATCGCCGACATAAACTTTTTTGCCGCTCTGACCGCCAAATTATCATCGCCGCAAAGCTCGGGAATATCACAAGTAACGCTCACTCCCTCACCATCGCCGACCTCAACGGTAACCGTATCATAAAGCGGCACACTGAGCATAATCATCTCTACATCATGATAACCGTTTGGGCGTACTCCCAACACATCAATGGCAAGATTTATCTTTGCACTGCACTCTAACGTAACTGACTTCATACCTATCACCATTTGTTATTACAAAATCTCAATTTTTTGGTTAAATCGTAAGAGCGCCCCTGTGGGCGCCCGTTTCTGTCATCATAATTACCAATTACTCGGGCGGCCACGCAGGACCGCCCCTACAAAACTATTCTTCGCTATTCGCTGCGTCATTTTCAATTGCAACTTCTTCTGCAAAAATAGTATCAAATTCCTCTGCGTCAATCTTTTCTTTTTCAAGAAGCCGCTCGGCAACCTTTTTTAAATACTTCATATTCTCTTTAAGGATTTCCTCACAACGCTTGTAACAATCGTCGATTATATTCTTAATCTCCGCATCAATCTTTGCGGCAGTATCCTGACTATAATCGGCAGTATGACCGTAATCACGGCCGATAAATACCTCGTTGTTCGGGTCGCCGAAGGTTATCGGTCCAAGGTTGTCACTCATACCATAACGGGTAACCATCGACTTTGCGACTTTTGTTGCACGCTCAATATCATTAGATGCACCGGTGCTTATGTCATTAAGAGTGAGCTTTTCCGCAACACGACCGCCCAAAAGTGATACGATTTCTTCAAGCATTTCTGTCTTGGAGCTAAAGAAGGTATCATCTTTCGGCAAAGACAAAGTATATCCGCCTGCACGGCCACGAGGTATAATAGATACTTCGTGAACTCTGTCCTGTGTAGGAAGCATCTTTGAAACTACTGCATGACCTGCTTCGTGGAAGGCGGTAAGTTCTCTTTCTCTCTGTGTTATCTTGCGTGTTTTCTTTTCATGGCCTGCGATTACCTTCATAATAGAATTTTCAAGGTCGCTCATATCAATTTCGGTCTTATTATTTCTTGCAGCTGCAAGGGCTGCCTCATTAACCAGGTTTTCAAGGTCTGCGCCTGTAAATCCGACAGTCGTCTTTGCAAGAACGGAGAGGTCAACATCGCTTGCCATCGGCTTACCCTTGGAATGAACCTCCAAAATAGCCTCTCTGCCCTTTACATCAGGGGCGTCAACTACAACCTGACGGTCAAAACGGCCCGGGCGGAGCAAAGCAGGGTCCAAAATATCAGGACGGTTTGTTGCCGCAATAATAATTACGCCCTCGTTTACGCCAAATCCGTCCATCTCTACAAGAAGCTGATTAAGTGTTTGCTCACGCTCATCATGACCGCCGCCAAGACCTGCGCCTCTGTGACGACCTACCGCATCAATCTCATCTATAAATATGATACAAGGTGCGCTCTTTTTTGCATTTTCAAACAAGTCACGGACACGGGAAGCACCCACACCGACAAACATCTCCACAAAATCAGAACCCGAAATTGAGAAGAAGGGTACGCCTGCCTCGCCTGCAACAGCTCTTGCAAGCAAAGTCTTACCTGTTCCCGGAGGGCCGACCAAAAGTACACCCTTTGGAATTCTTGCGCCTAATTGACGATAACGCTCGGGCGATTTAAGGAAGTCAACAATCTCTTTAAGTTCTTCCTTTTCTTCGTCCTCGCCGGCTACATCTGCAAATGTCTTTTTGTTTGTTTCATCAACAACTGCCTTTGCCTTGGTTTTACCAAAACTCATCACGCCTCTGCCGCCGCCACCGCCGGATTGTTGCATAATAAAGTACCAACCGACAATAATCAAAATCATAAAGCCGAGTGTAGGCAGGAATGTAACCCACCAAGGTGGACTGTATGGCAGAGGAGTTTCTAATTTAAGTGCGCCTGTTTTAATCTGCTCTTGCAGAGCATTACCTACATCATTTTGAAGGGTTTCATAATTTGGAATTTCAACCGTTATTTCCTTGCCGTTTTTTAATGTTGCAACAGCAATGTCCTCGGTTATTTCAAGCTTTGAAACCTCCTGATTTTGAATTTTTACAACTAAATCAGAGTATATTTCCTTTTCTTCTTTTGAAGGCATTGATGTCATCGCAAAAATGCCCAAAATAATCAAAAAGAAGATAATGTAAAATCCAAATCCCTTTAAGCGCTTTTTCACACACATTCCTCCTCACAAATCTATATCTCATCTGATAAATCACATATTAAGTAATAATTATACCACCAAAAGCAAAAAAATACAAGACATTATTAACAAAATTTACAATTTAGTAAAAACTGTCCTTTCTTCTTGACTTCGGTATGATTGTTGGTATAATTATAGTATCAAATCACAAAGAGGATAACTTTATGAGAAAGAATGGTTTAGCGAAAGTTTTAATTATGGTTCTGATTGTTTCATCGGTATTTGCTTGTACCGCCTGCGGCGGAGGCGACCACCCAAAGGTTATGGCAACAATGGAAAACGGAGAAACATTCACCATTAAATTATATCCTGAATATGCACCCCAAACCTGTGAAAACTTTTTAAACCTCGTAGAAAGCGGATTTTATAACGGACTTACATTTCATCGTGCCCTTGAAGGTTTTATAGTACAAGGCGGCGACCCAAGCGGTAACGGAACAGGAAGCGCTCCCAATAAAATTCAGGGCGAATTTTCACAAAACGGTTTTAGCGGCAACAAAATGACACACAAAAGGGGCACCGTGGCAATGGCACGTTCTGACGACTTTAACTCCGCATCGTGTCAATTCTATATCTGCTATGCCGACCTTCCGCACTTAGACGGAAGGTATGCCACCTTTGGCGAGGTTGTTGAGGGTATGGAAACGGTTGACAACTTTTTGAGAGTAAAACGCAGTGATGCCGGCGTGCCGGAACAACCAATAAGAATTCAAAAAATCGAAAGAATTAAATAAGAAATATCAAAATGGGTTCGCAAAAGCGAACCCATTTTGATTAGGCAAAATTTAATTTTTGGGTATTACTATTGTATATTCTATAAATTCATCACTTTCCTTTTTGCTTGTTTTTGCCTCTATACCGCTTCGGCGCATTAAATCAACCGCCCTTTTTATAGTGTTGGTAAACACACGCATATCTTTAAATGTTCTGCTTGGTATAACCTCCTCCTTTTCCTCAGGCTTTTCCGTGAGCATCTCCTCAATCAAGGCATCTGTTTTTGCCACATTCAGTCCGCGGTCAATAATTATTTTAAGTGCCTTCTTACGCAATTTTTCATCGCTTAATTTAAGCAAAGCTCTGGCGTGGCGTTCGGTCAGAGAATTTTCTGTTATTGTATCTCTCATCTCCGGTGACAGTTTTAAAATTCGTATTTTGTTCGCTATGGTAGATTGGCTTTTGCCAAGCTTTTCCGCAAGCTCCTCCTGCGTCAGTCCGTGCTCGTTCACAAGTGCGGAAAACGCCTCCGCTTCCTCTAAATAGTTAAGGTTTTCCCTTTGTATATTCTCTACCAATGACAAAATCGCACTGTCCGTCTCCGATGCACACATAACCACCGCAGGTATGTACGCAAGTCCCAAACTCTTGCACGCTTCCAGACGCCTCTGTCCTGCAATCAGTTCGTATTCAAAGGGACGCATCTGCCTGACTGCAATAGGTTGCATAAGTCCGTACTCCATAATGGATATAGTAAGTTCCTTTAATGTTTCGCTGTCCATCTCCTGCCTCGGTTGATTTGGGTTTGGTTTTATACTCTTTATGGGTATGTTTCTGCTTTCCGTGCATTGATTAAACTTATCACACCAATCAATCTGCGACAACTCCTTTGGCCTGTTGCTCCTTCTGATTTCCCTTACCGTACCTTCTCGCTTTTTCTCAAGTAACATAAAATCTCCTCCTATATTTTTTAGTTTATATTGTGCTTTAAAATAAGTTTAACACAATATATGGTTAAATTGCAAATATTTTCCATCGCATAATACGACTTTATTTTATCTTGCAAAATAAAAGATATTGGATTATACTTAAAGCGAGGTGAACAGTATGATATACACTATAAAATACAAGAACTATTCTGCGAAAATCGAGAGTATGGGTGCAAATTTAATTTCGTTTACCAAAGACAATGTCGAATATATTTGGCAAAGGGACAAAAAGTATTGGGGCGGAAGTGCGCCGATATTGTTCCCTGTTATCGGCCGTTGCGTAGATGACAGTATCTCTGTAAACGGCAAAATTTATCCGATGCCAAAACACGGAATTGTGAGGATTGCCGAACATAGCGTGGTTTCGCAGAGTGAAAATCAAATCACTTTCAGGTACACCTCCTCTCCTGATACAAAGAAGATGTATCCGTGGGATTTTGAATTTGATACCACCTTTACATTAAAAGACGGCATACTCAGTACAAACTTTACTGTCCGCAACTGCGATAAAAGTGATATGTATTTTTCGCTTGGCGGTCACCCTGCCTTTAATGTCCCCCTTGACAGCAGTGATACATTTGAAGATTGGGCGATTGAATTTGAAAGTTCCGAGCCGCTTTTTGCGAATATAGTAAATGCAGATATGACCATTTCTCATAAAACTGTACCGGTTCAGCTTGACGGAAAAGTTCTGCCGCTGAGGCGCAGTTTGTTTGATGTAGACGCAATTATCTTGGATAAAATCAAATCAAAGTCCGTAAAGCTTATAAGTCAAAGGAGCGGAAAAGGTGTAGAAGTATCCTTTGACGGATTTCACACTCTCGGCATATGGACTTTGGGCGGTGAGAGTGATGCGCCGTATGTTTGTATTGGGCCTTGGATTGGTATGGGCAAGCGTGATGACGAGGATAGTATTGAGCTTAAAGAGCGCTACGATATGCAAAAATTATCACCGCTCAGCGCCTTTGATGTGGGCTTCGAAATAGAAATTTTGTAATTATCAGGTTTATTATTTATATGGGAAAGACAATAAGTATTAAAATAAGTTCTGAAATGTCAGGGCAGAGAATAGATTATATTCTTAAAAAGCAACTGAAAATATCCTCCGCCTTGATAAGGCAACTTAAAAAATATGAGATGGGAATTACCCTAAACGGAGTCCACGCAAATGTAAATGTCAATGTTTGCGAGGGCGATATACTGACCGCAAGCATCAACGGCAAGACGGCGGAGCGGATTATTCCTGCAAATATTCCGCTTGACATTCTCCATGAGGACGAAGATATTATCGTTTTAAATAAGCCCTCTGCCATGCCAACGCACCCATCACGAAATCACACGGCAGACACCCTTGCCAACGGTGTTATCTACTACCTGAAAAGAAATGAGGTTATTCATATAATAACACGCCTTGACCGTGAAACCTCCGGGGTTGTTCTTATCGCAAAAAATCCGTGGGCGGCATCAATACTGAGCGAGGAGATAAAAAGCGGAAAAATCAAGAAGGAATATATTGCAGTTGTAAACGGAACGCCAAATCCTTTAAACGGCGAAATCTCCGCACCAATCAGGCGCAGAGAAAGC
>JAZLIC010000115.1:0-17814 GCA_045617225.1 Clostridia bacterium | reverse complement strand
GATATAAAAAGTGATATTGTATGGTTAAATAATTCAGGCGTTTCATATAACGGAACGGGCTTTGATGTTGTGATTGCGGCATACCTTATTGACCCGGCGCAAAGTGATTACAGTATAGAACGCCTATCCGGTAACTATCTTGGAATTATCCCATTTTTAAGTGATAAAGATGACGAGCAGATTTCAATGTCATTTATGGCAGATGACGGTAAGCAAATCGAGAATTTGGGCATAAAACTTAAAGTAATGATTATGCTTGAAGATTTCTTTAAGGAAGAACTTTCAAAGAGAAATCAGACGGAATTGTATGAAAATATCGAACTTCCGCTTATCGAGGTTCTTGCCGATATGCAGATTGTGGGCGTATTTGTTGATAAAGACGCTCTGTATAGCTTTGGCAAAGAATTGGAAAAAGGTATAAATGAGCTTACCGAAAAAATCTATGCGGAGGCAGGAGAGGAGTTTAATATCAACTCTCCGAAACAACTTGGCGTTATCCTGTTTGAAAAGCTTGGCTTGCCGCATGGCAAAAAGACAAAAACAGGCTATTCCACTAATGTAGAAACTTTAAAAAAATTAGAGCCAAATCACAAGATAGTAAAGGATATTTTAGAGTACAGAAGCCTGACTAAGCTTCAATCAACTTATGTAAACGGATTGCTTGCGGTTATAGATAAAAAAACCGGCCGCATACACTCTAACTTTAATCAAACCGTTACTGCAACCGGCAGAATAAGCAGCACGGAGCCTAATCTTCAAAATATCCCTGTCAGGACGGAGCTTGGGCGTGAAATCAGGCGAATGTTCATTGCAGAAAACGATGACAGAGTGCTTGTTGATGCCGATTATTCGCAGATTGAGCTTAGAGTTCTCTCCCATATTGCCGATGACAAAAATATGCAGAGTGCCTTTTTAAATCAAGAGGATATACACACCCAAACTGCGGCAAGGGTATTTGGCGTGCCGACAGAGGAGGTAACGCCGCTTCTGCGTACTCGTGCAAAGGCAGTAAACTTTGGTATAGTATATGGTATCGGCGCATTCTCTTTGTCAACGGATTTGCGTATATCCGTTAAGGAAGCGGGAGATTATATCAAAGAGTACTTAAACCAATATCCGAATGTTGACGCATATATGAAGAACACAGTTAAAAAAGCGAGAGAGGACGGCTATGTGACAACTCTCTTCCAAAGACGCAGATACCTGCCTGAGCTTAAAGCGGCAAATAAGAACTTGCAGGCATTCGGCGAGCGTGTGGCAATGAATGCGCCGATACAAGGCACTGCGGCGGATATTATAAAAATAGCAATGATAAATGTTTATAACCGTTTAAAAAGAGAAGGACTAAAATCAAAGCTTATACTCCAAATTCACGACGAACTTATCGTAGAGGCGTTTAAAGATGAGTTATTTAAGGTGCGTAGCATTTTAAAAGAAGAAATGGAGAATGCATGTAAAATGAGTGTTCCGCTTTTAGTCGATATGAAGGACGGACACAGTTGGTATGATACAAAATAATATTAAATGAGGGTGATAGAATGAGAATATGTGTTTATGGCTCGGCAAGCACTCGTGTCGGCGAAAAATATATAAAAGAAACTGAAAAAATGGGAGAGGCTCTTGCAAAGGACGGACACGGCTTGGTGTTTGGTGCCGGAAGCCATGGACTTATGGGTGCCGCCGCAAGAGGCTTTAAAAACGGTAACGGAAATATTATAGGCGTAATACCAAAATTCTTTGAGGAAGAAAAGGTAGAGGCAATTTATGAATTCTGTGACGAGCTTATTATGACAGAGGATATGCGAGAGAGAAAACATATTATGGAGGATAAAGCCGATGCGTTTGTAGTTACTCCGGGCGGCATCGGTACATACGAGGAGTTCTTTGAGATACTGACGCTGAAACAACTCTGCCGTCACAAAAAGCCGATTATAATTTATAATATGTTCGGCTTTTATGATAAGCTTAACGAAGCGATTTTAAGTGCCATAAACAACGGCTTTATTAAAGAACGTTGCCTGGAGCTTTATACGCTTGCCAACAGTATAGACGAGGTCTTAAAATATGTTAAGATACCTGCAAATGATGATTATACACTTGAACGCTTTAAAAATGGGTAGTGTTATCCTTGTGTTGAAAAAAGGTGGATTTTATATCCGCCTTTTTGTTTTTATTAGCAGTCATTTTAGAAAAATTATTCTCCAAACCCCTTGCAAGGATAGTAAGGTTTTGGTATAATATCTCATAAATAATGTTATATTTAGAATTGGAATGAATTATTATGAAGATAATAGCACTAACCGGAGGAATGGGCGCCGGTAAAACCACGGTTTTGGAAGCTTTTGAGTGTTTGGGTGCCAAAACTTTGGATTGTGACAGTATCAGTCACACTCAGATGATGCCCGGTGGGTGTGCGTATAATAAAGTCGTGGAAGAATTCGGCGATAAAATTTTAAATTCAAATAATGAGATTGACCGAAAAGCCCTGGCTGATATTGTTTTCAGCGACGAAAAGCTTTTAAAGAATCTTGAATTTATTACTCATAATTGCATATTTGATGAACTGAAAGCCCAAATTTCAAATATAACAGAAGATGTTGTTGTAATTGAAGTGCCGCTTTTGTTTAAGTGTGAATTCCCTTTTAATTACGACGCTTCCGTTGCGGTTATCGCAGATACGGATGTACGCATCAAAAGAATTATAAAGCGTGATAATTGTACCGCAGAAGATGCACTTAAAAGAATTAAAAAGCAGCTTAGTAATGATGAACTTATTATGCGAGCCGACTTTGTGATAGAGAATAACGGCGATATAACTTTGCTTAAAACAAGGACTGAGGAAGTTTATAATCGTATTTGTAGGAGTGCTGATAATTGAGAGATGTTTCTTTGAAGAAAAGCGGCAAAAGAAGAAAAAGTGCCATTTCAGGCGGAAAAGGGTGCTTATTCTTTCTGGCAATGATACTTCTTGTTGCGGTCGCTTTCAGTATGAGTGGGTGCAATGATTTGCGGAATTTTATCGCAAAGAAGCAATATCCGATTAAATATCAGGATATTGTGGAAAAATATGCGCAAGAGTTTTCGGTTGATAAGAACTTAGTGTATGCAATTATACGCACCGAGAGCAGATTTGACCCATATGCAGTTTCGACAGCAGGTGCAAAGGGACTTATGCAGCTTAAAGATGATACCGCCGTGGAATGTTCAAAAAAGCTTAAAATTGCTGCGGAAATACCTGATGATTTATATGAGCCTGATATAAATATAAAATTTGGTTGTTATTACTTTTCTGTTTTATATAAACAGTTCAATGAAAACCTCGATTATGCAATTATGGCGTATAATTGCGGCAGAGGGAATGTGAACAAGTGGATAAAAGAAGGTAAATTAAATGAAAATTATGAAATAGCCTTTCCTGAAACAGAAAGCTATTTGTCGCGTGTAAAAAACGCATATAGAATTTATCAAAATATATATTAAAGAGGTGCTTTTGATGGCAAAAATTGACGAAGTAAAAAAATTGGTGCATGAAAACAAGAACGGCTTTTCAAAAATAAGTGAAAAGGAAAAGAAAGAAGTATTTGAATTTTGTGAGGAGTATAGGAAGTTTATTTCTGTTGCAAAGACCGAACGTTTGGTTTGCAACGAGGCAAAGTGTATCCTTGAGAGCAACGGCTTTAAACCGCTCGAAAGCGCAAAAAAGCTTTCAGCCGGTGACAAGGTTTATACAATCAATCGCGGAAAGGGCATACTTGCGGCTGTAATCGGCAGTGAGGACATAGAAAACGGTGTAAACTTAGTCGGTGCACATATTGATGCACCAAGACTTGACCTAAAACCACGCCCACTTTACGAGGACAGCGAGCTTGCATTCTTTAAAACGCACTATTACGGTGGCATAAAGAAATATCAGTGGACAACCATACCTCTTGCCATTCACGGCGTTGTGGCACTTCAGGACGGAACGCAGATAGATATTTCAATCGGTGAGGATAAAGCCGACCCTGTGTTTGTTATATCAGACCTTTTGCCGCATCTTGCAGTAGAGCAGATGCAGAAGAAGCTCAGCGAAGCTATTTCGGGCGAAGCGCTTAATATAATCCTCGGCAATATAAGTATCGAAGGTGACGACATAAGCGATGGCGTAAAGCTTAATATCTTAAAGCTTTTAAACGAAAAGTACGGTATTTGCGAAGAAGATTTAATCAGTAGTGAAATTGAGATTGTACCTGCTTTTGATGCCCGTGATGCAGGTCTTGACCGCAGTATGGTTGCAGGATATGGACAAGATGACAGAGTGTGTGCATATGCGGCTTTGCGTGCAATTTTAGATGTAAAGAAGCCAACCAAGACCGCTATAACCCTGTTGGTTGATAAAGAGGAAATCGGAAGTATGGGCAATACAGGTATGAAGTCAAGATACTTTGAAAACGTCCTTGCAGAGATTGCATATTTAAAAGAGGGTACTGACAGTGCACTTGCAATCCGCCGTGCGCTTAGCAATTCCGCTTGTTTGTCGGCAGATGTAGGCGCCGCTTTGGACCCTAATTATCCTGATGTTACTGAGAAGAAAAACGGTGCATTTTTAAATCACGGTATCCTTCTTACAAAATATACAGGTTCACGCGGCAAGAGCGGTGCAAGTGATGCAAATGCGGAATTTGTTTCGGAAATAAGACGCATTTTCAATGAGAATCAAGTTGTTTGGCAGATAGCAGAGCTTGGCAAAGTTGATGTCGGCGGCGGCGGCACAATCGCACAATATGTCGCAAATCTTGATATGGAAGTTATTGATGTTGGTGTACCGCTTTTATCAATGCACTCACCTTTTGAGATTGCAGGAAAGATTGATATTTATATGGCATTTAAGGGTTACAGAGCGTTTCTTAAAGGATGATTTGTATGAAAAAGCTTTTTGCATTATTTTTGATTTTCATATTGGTGCTATCACCCTCTGCATTTGTTTGTGCGGAGGGAGATAGCCTCTTTAATAAAGTTGAAAACAAGACAGATGTTTCTCTTTCTCTGCCAATCAAAAGCATAGAAAAGGGCGATGATGTATACATTGAAGTGTCTGCAAATGATGTTTCAAATCTGTATGCTTTTTCCGCCACATTTACATATGATGATAAGGCATTTGATTTTAGTAATATAAAGTCCGCCTTTAAAACCGAGCTCGGCGAAGATGTTATCCGCACAGATGTCGGCAGAGTGACATACGTATTCACAAATGTAGGCGAGAATAATGAATGCACGAACAAGCTAATCCGTCTTACGCTTACCGCAAAAAAGAACGGTTCATTCAAGGTGTGCTTGGACAAGCTTACAATGGTCTATGATGACTTTTCATTTTCGGAATATGAGCCTAAGGTTATAGAAATAACAATTGCTGATAAAAGCAAGAAAACTGCCGGAGGCGGCGGAGGAGGCGGTTCTTCAGCCGGATTTTCTACGGGAAGCGGATTTACCGCTTCGGCTGCTCCTGCACCAATGGCTACCCCTATGCCGGCGGCTACTGCCACACCGATTCCCGACTTTGTTGATTTAGACTCTGTGGATTGGGCAAGAGAAGCTATATCTGTACTTAGAGATAAGGAAATTATCAACGGCTACGCTGATAACAAGTTTATGCCGAGCCAAAAAGTTACAAGGGCAGAGTTTGCGAAAATGATTTCAGAAGCGTTTAATTTATCAGATGTACCGGAGAGCAAAGATTTTGCCGATGTTTTGGAAGATGATTGGTTTTATAAGCCGGTTATGTTATGCAGCGGGAGCGGCATAATTTTAGGCGATGAGTATGGTTTTAGACCAAATGACAGTATAAACCGTGAAGAAATGGCGGTTATGATACTCCGTGCAATAACATATAGCGGTGCAGAACTTTCGATTGAGAAAGAGTATGCAAAATTTAATGATGAAGAATATGTATCCGAGTTTGCGTTGGAGGCTATACATAAATTATACTGCGCAGGTATTTTGAGCGGTGATACAGACGGAAGTTTTAGACCAAAAGACGGTGTGATACGTGCTGAGGCGGCAAAGGTAATATACGAGGTGATAAAATGAGGAAGATGATTTTAAGTTTACTGACAGTTTTTTGTTTGATTACCTCTGCATTTGTTGTAAACGCAACGGAAGATGTAACCGAAAATACACAACCACCCGAAATACAAGCGGAACCTACGGTTATTCTGTACGATTTTGATACCCTTGACGGTAAACATATCGCAGGAACGGAAAATATTTCACTTTATGAAATTCCCGAAGGAGACAGAAGTGCCTTTTACGATGACTTTTCTACTTTGCAGCGTACAGGCAGCGGTGAAAGCTATATTGAATTTAGCATACCTGCGGAATGTGAATTTTCTGTTGTGACATATCATTGGCAACAAGAGGTTGAGGATTTTAAGTTTTTTACCTTTTCAGAAGATGAATGGTCGGAAGTGACTCCCGTCAAAGAAACCGAAGCCCTTGAAGGAAAATGGACAACGATAGAATACGGTTTAGAAATAGCGGAAGCTACAATCCTTAGAGTATACTGGCCGGAGAATGAAACTTGGTGGACACCCGTTATGTCAAAGGCAGAGCTTGTTTATCAGGCGGTCGCAACCTCGCTTGAAACCGATTATCCCGAGAATATAGAAATACCGATTTATGACTGTAATACATATAACTTATCTGCGAAGGTAATAGACCAACTTTTGATGGATATGGATTGTAAGGCGGTTATTACTATTGATGATATTGAGGGTGTAACGTTTAAGGATAATATCCTGATAATAAATGAAAATGTACCTGACGGAACTGCGCTTTCGATAAAGGCGGAGTATACCGACGGCGATATAATTGTTTCCGATACAAAGACTTATGTGCTGACAAAGGCTTTAATCGGTGACACAAATGCTGATGGTGTAATTGACAGAGAGGATTTAAATGTTGTTTTAGGCGCATTTGAAAAGACATCTGATGATGAGAAGTGGCTTGATATACGACTTTGTGATGTCGATAAAAATGGTATGATTGATGTACTTGATATAGCATATATTGCAAAAAATATATTGGAAGAAGAGTAGTATGAAAAGATTATTTTCACTGGTATTGGTTATAAGTTTAATATTCGGCATATATCCGTGCGTGCAAGCAGAGGAGGCAGAAAGCGGTGTATCAACCTCAGAAAACCTCTTAGATGATTGTGCGGATTTTTCTGTTGCATTGTCGCATAGCGAAGGCATACTCCCTGATGTTATAACAGAGGAGAATAGATTTGCCTTTGCAGGTGATTATACGGTTTTTATGCGCAGTACCTTGGAAGAAGAAAGCTTAATTTATGAAATACCAAAGGGCGGATATTTGACTTTTTATACTCTGTTCAGGCAGAACGCCGAGGTTGCACATTTTAAATTTGAGTATTCCGAGGACAATGAAACCTGGCAAACAGCCGACGCAATTACAGAGCAGGAAACCGTGGACAGTTCACATTGGATACCTGTTTCTTATAAGTTAAAGTTTTTGCCGGAGAATGCAAAATATCTTCGTGTTTCATTTGCGAAAAGTGCAGATGAAGTGCCGTGGTCGCCTTGTATTGCAAGTGTTGATTGCAAGTTTACAGGCGATATGAATTATGGATTTTCGGATTGTGTAGGTACGCCATGTGAAAGGGCAACTACCATCCTTAAAAATTTAGGACTTATAAACGGTTACAGTGCAAATACCTTTTCGCCCAATAATAGCATCACCAGAGCAGAATTTTCACAAATGCTTGCGGTAGCGTTGAATGTTAAAACGACCTATTCCGAGGGGCAACCGCAATATTTTAAAGATGTTGAGAGCGGTCATTGGGCATCAGGGGCAATTTATGCACTTTATGGTATGGGTATAATAAACGGCGATGAACTCGGAAACTTCAACCCGGAAGATAATGTGACTGTCAGTGAGGCAGCAAAGATGTTGGTTACCGCACTCGGATATGGTATTTTTGCAGAGAGAAGGGGAGGATATCCGAGCGGTTATCTGTTACAGGCAAGAAATCTGGGTATCTTAGATGATGTTGAAAATACAGATGTTTTAGACCGTGGCAACAGTGCGATTATGCTATACAATGCCACTAATGCAGATGTTATAAATCAAACAAAATACGGTGATGATACAGAATATGTTTATGGCGATGCTACTCTTTTAGAACAATACCACAATATCAAAAAGGTTGAGGGTGTGCTTACCGACTGTGATAATATGTCTGTGTATAGTATGCCAAAGGCAGATGAAGGCTTTTGTGTAATTGACGATATAAGGTACAAAAACAGTGATTTTAAAGCGGACAATCTTTTGGGGCAACATATCATAGGTTATGTCAAAGATAGTTATAAGGATGGAAATTCAACTCTTTTATACGCATATTCCGATGCGGAAACAGTCGTTGTTGCACGACCTGACTTTTTAGATATAAAGGATAACAGGATTGAGTATTTAAAAGGTGATACCATCTGCAAAGCAAAATTGAGTGATGATACAAAAATTATCTATAACAATCGCTATTTAACACGCATAGGCGTTATGGACGAGTTCCCTTTTGAAAGCGGTTATATCACACTTGTTAAAAACAATTCGTCGGGAGTTGTGGATACAGTTTTAATTAAGGATTACAAGACTTATTTTATGACGGCGGCAAGCACACTTAAAAATCCTTTAAGTGACAGACGGCTTGGTGCGGTAAAACTTGAACTTGATAAATATAAAACCGTCAGAATTTTTGAATATGGCGAAGAAATAGAATATAGTGAAGACTATATTATACCATCTAATACCCTGGTGCAGGTTGCAAAAAGTAACGATTTAAGTTATGCGGAAGTTTATATCTGCGGCAAGACCGCAAAAGGTGCGGTTAGATATTCAAATAAAAGTGATGGCCTATACTTTATAGATGATACAGAGTATAAAGCGTCCGAATACTTTAAGAAGTATGAGGAGGATATAGAAGCCGAAAATAATGAAGTTATGGTATACTTAGATATAAACGACTGTATAAGTATAGCAGAAGACGATGCCCAAGGCTTTTTGTATGGTTATTTATGCAAAACTGCGCAAACAGATGTTTTTAGCAAAAAGGCGGTTTTAAATGTTGTAACTGAAAGCGGCAGGGCGAGAGAATATACTGTTGATGCAAAGACAAGATTTAACGGCGGAAAAGACAGAGTGGGAAGCGTTTTAAATCTTACGCCCCAGCTTATAAGATTAAAAGCGGACGACAACGGATATATTAAGTCTATTGATACTGCTGTTGATTATATAGGTGATAGCAATATCGAAAGTTTTTCAAGAAATTATACTTCAAACGCTTCAAAATATATCGGCGAAAAAATAAAGGTATTTGGCTCCATATATCAACTTGATAATAAAACAAAGGTATTTTTTGTACCGGAAGATGTAACTGATACAGAGTCATATATGGTTTTGGGCGAAAGCTCACTCTATACCGATTTTAGTTATAAGGTTGATGTTTTTGACCTGTCAAAGCAATATGTAGCAGGTGCGGTTGTTATCTATAATGACGGTAGTGATGTCAGAAAGGTTGCATCGTACGACCCTGTTGCAATCGTCCAAAATGTGCAGACGAGATTAGATGATAATGATGATGAAGTTCTTAATGTAAAAGCGTATGTCGGCGGTACAATTACGGATATAAAATTTGATGCAGACGGCGCAAAAGATTTTACAAACGGTTGGATAGATAGCGGCGTGCGTGATACGGCAGACGGAAATCATGCGTTTGAAAAAGGGGAGATTTTTCAATACTATATAGACAGCAGCGGATATTGCCATAGCTTTCGTATGTTGCTTTCAAGAAAGCAGATAGAGGATAGCCTGTTTTATGAAAAGAATTTAGGCGATTACGGAAGCTTGTCCGAAAGCCGTTATTACAGTGAGTTATATACAGGTTTTGGAACTGTATCGGATTTGTTTCCAAACAAATTTTTACTCTCTGTAAATGGTATAAAACGCACTATACCAATCGGAAGCAATATTTGTATTTTCGATAAAAGTACAGGCGATGTTACAAAAGGCGATGCCACCGATATTGCAACAGGAGATATTGTTTTTGTAAGAATTTATTACACCGGGGTCAGCGAAATTTTAATAATTAAATAGTTTTTGGTTAAAATAATTTCGGGTGATATTTATGTTTAAAGGAAAAATTACTGTTATAGGTGCAGGATATGTAGGCTCAAGCATTGCATATACCATTGTCCTTAAAGAACTTGTTTCCGAAATTGTTTTAATTGATATAAACAAAGATAAGGCAGAGGGCGACGCTATGGATATAAACCATGGTATAAGTTTTGTTGCTCCCACAAAAGTTTATGCCGGTGATTACAGTGATATAAAAGGCTCTGATATGGTTATCATAACCGCCGGTGCAAATCAAAAGGAAGGCGAAAAGCGTACCGACCTTTTAAAGAGAAACGCAGATATATTCAAAGATATAATAAGCAATACCTTGTGTTATTGCCACGATGATACTATTTTGATGGTTGTAACAAATCCTGTGGATATTTTGACCTATGTTACACATAAGCTTTCGGGCTTTTCAAAGAATAATGTTATAGGCTCCGGGACTGTTCTTGACACGTCAAGGCTTAAATATTTAATAGGCGAGCATACGAACTTTGACCCACGAAATATTCACACTTATATGATAGGCGAGCATGGTGACAGTGAGGTTGCGGCTTGGAGTATTACCAGAGTGGCAGGTATGCCTTTTAGTGAATTCTGCACCTCTGCTGATTGTAAGAATTCACTATGTACCTGTGAAGAAAAATTTTATAACAAGACAAAAAATGCTGCTTATGAAATTATAAATCGAAAAGGCGCAACTTATTATGCGGTTGCAATGGCAGTAAGTCGTATTATAGAATGTATTATCGGTGACGAACATTCTATTTTAACGATTTCAAGCGTGCTTGAAGGCGAATATGGAATAAGGGATGTTTGTCTTAGCGTGCCGACGGTAGTAGGAAGCGGAGGAGCAGAAAGGGTGCTTGAAGTTGATTTTTCCGATGAGGAGATTATCGGACTTAAAAATTCAGCCGATACCCTTAAAAAGTTAGCAAAGGAGATAGGTTTTTGATGGCTAATTTAAGACTTGCGGGAATTGTAAAGGAGTCAATTGTTGACGGAAAAGGAATACGTTTTGTTGTGTTTGTTCAGGGGTGCACTCACCATTGTGAGGGTTGCCATAACCCCCAAACACACTCGTTTCAAGATGGGTATGATATGGATACCGATGACATTTTGAAGCAGATAAAAGAGGATAAGCTTTTAAGCGGCGTTACATTTTCAGGCGGTGAGCCGTTTTGCCAACCTGCCGCACTTGTTACACTTGCAAAAGAAGTGAAGAAGCTCGGGCTTAATCTTATTACATATTCAGGTTATACATTTGAACAGCTTTATGATATGCGAGAGGATAATCCGGCAATTTTCGAACTATTAAATGAATGTGATTTCTTGATAGACGGAAAATTTGTTTTGGAACGCCAAAATCCGCTTTTGCATTTTAGAGGAAGCGATAACCAAAGAATTATTGATTTAAAAGCTTCGTTGAATGAAGGGAAAGCGGTAGAAGTAGAGTGGTAATAAAATTTGCAATAAAAAAATCCGTTTGGAAATTCCAAACGGATTTTCTATTTATTAGCCTTCCCAAGTAACTACATATTCGTTTTCATAACCCTTGTGGAATGCAACCTTGTAGGTCTTTGATTTGCCGTTCACTTTTACATTGACTTTATAGTCGCCGTAGAAGCCTCTGATGGTTCCAATGCCGTTTTCGTCAGTCTTTGTCTTTGCGTTTCTTGTCCACCACTTATTGTATACCAAATCCTGATACTGCACAAGTCCGGGTTTTGCTACAAACCATTCACCGTAGAGTGGTGATACGCCTGCGCCGATATTATTATATTCGGCATTTCTCGGATTGAAAATATTATTCCAGTTCATATATTGGTCATAGAGCCACCAAATAGTGATGCCGGTTGAACCCGGATGACTGAAGAGTGCGATTAAGTAATCTCTGAAGTAGTCACCCTGTCCTTCCCAACTATATTCGTTTTTATATGCGTCAACATATTCGCCTGTACGGCCGTCAGACCAACGTGCCTCGTCTTTGATTGCACCAAGTGAGAATTCTGTTATAGCAAAGGTCTTTCCGTATTCATAAGTAAATCTGTCCCAAACCTGCATAAGCTCGTCGATACATGCCTCTTTGCCTTCATAAGGACCTTGTGAGCCGATTGCAGAGTGTCCCTGCATACCGAATCCGTCAAAGTCTATGTTAAAATCACCAACAAAGTTATCTGCAAGCTCCCAATAAACATCATACCACTGTCTGTTATCGGTCATCAAAAGCTTCTGACCATGCTTTAATTCCTCTTTTGCAATCTGGTATACATCTTTAAGCACTTGTTTTTCACTTGCTAAGCCATAAAAGTAAGTTCTTCCCGGCATTTCGTTGGTGACATCCCACTCATAGATGTATGGGAACTTCTCATCCAATTCATGAAAATGCTCTCTTACTATTTTTTTGAAGTCCTCGTAACGCTCTCTCGCAGATCTTTTATCGCTTCCGTTAATCAACTGATAAAGCTTAACATTTTGAGCGTATTCGTCTGAAGGAGAAACCGGCATAAACAGTGCGTGTCCGCGAACATATTTAATATGATTTGCCTTTGCAACATCAATTACGCTTTGCGCTCTGTCAGGCTCATTTTCGTAAATTGTCCACTTTAAGCCGTTGCCGACAACCATTGAATTAAAGTTCGCCTCTAAGTTCTCGGTAAATCTTGTCGGACCGGAGTTCGGCAAATCCGGCATACCGTTAATGTATTCGGTATCCATACATACGCCAAACTTATATTCATGCTCAAACATATTAAGGGTAACATCTGCGTTTGGAACAGGCTTTCCGTCTTTATCCTGAACAATTACCTTAAAGTCACCTTTACGCACTTTTTCAATTCTGTCAAGTGCTTCTTTTCTCCATTCTGCATCAGGAGCTAAGTCTGCAGCAACTCTGTCTATTTTGTTTGCATTATAATAGCTGACATCGGTATCTTTACCAACATCTTTAAGCTCAAATCCGCCGATTTGGAATACCTGTGTTTGCATACCCAAGTTTAGCCTAAGCACCTGACTGCCGGTACCGCCTGTGTGGAGGAATTCAAACTTCTGCCACTCGTCACCGAATGTAGCACTTGTTTCAAGGTATCTGCCACCGCCAAATGTGATATATACCTCCATAGATGCAGTTTCTGTTACCTCGTCGCCGCCGGAAATTCTTCTTGCATAGAATGAAACTATGTAATTGTCATCTGCGTTATGCGAGGGGAGCCAGTACATATCCAAATCCATATCGTGAGAGCCGTTTCTGACTTCGGTTTGATTTACCTCAATAGCCTCAGTAAACGGTAAAAACTGTTTATCTTTATATGTTCTGCCGATAGAGTCACCTGAGGTGAATACATCAACAGAAATCTTTTTGTTCTGCTCAACAGGAACTTTTTTTACTTCCTTACCTCTATGTGCCCAACCGTCTTCCTCTGTCTTTGATAAAAAATCAAATAAGTCATCCTGGTCAAAGAGTACAGTGCCGCCCTTTACAGGTGAACTTCTTTCAAACTTTTTAATTGCGTTTGAATAATCGGTGCGGTTGTATATCAAATCATCTAATCTGTTTGACCTGGAAAATCTCATGGATGAAATTGCTTTTCCATCATTTTTTCTTTCATATTCATAATCGAATCCATATTCATTCGTAAGCTCTGCTGTACCGGGCTTTAACGGCTGGTCATCAATTGCCGGTGCATAAGTTGATGTCTTGCTTACCAAACGTACACGAAGTCCCGAATGTTCTCTAAGCACATGATAACCGAGTGCATCACCGGTAAATTCAAGCGGTACATACTTGGTGCTGCCTATCACCCTTGCGGCAAGCGGAATTTCCTCCCGAATGCTATTTTGTGTAGCATATGTATCGTCCATCTTGAACTTGGCAAACTTGTCCTCTTTTTTAAGGAACAATTCCTCAGTCTTGTCATTCCATTCAAGCTTTGCACCTATCTTATCGGCAAAATCTTGCGCAGGAACTAAAATCTGAAAGTTATTTGTCGCCATTTTTTCGACAACAACAGCAGGTGTAAATGTTGTCATTTTACCATTTATTATGATTTCAACATCATCTGCGGTTGCGGCGAAAGTTGTAATGCCGAAAGAGCTGAAAAGCATAATAATCGCCATAACAAAAATAAATAATCGTTTCATTTTATACTTCCTTTCTTGCTACATTGCAACACAACATTCATTGTATCACATATATAGGATTTTGACAAGTGTTTTTTTATAACAAATGATTATATTATTTACGGTGTTTATATCACATTTTTTAATTTTCATTTGCATATAATAAAGCGGATAAGGGGTGTTGTAATTTGAAGAAATTCGGAGCAAAAATTTTAATGCCTTTGATTTTAATTCTTTTGATAAATACCTTAGCAGTTTATGGAGAAGTTGGGGTATCTGCGGTATCCGCTGTTGCTATTGATGCAAAATCAGGTATGGCTTTATATTCAAAAAATGCCGAAAATAAAATGCCTATGGCGAGTACAACAAAGATTATGACCGCTATTGTTGCACTTGAAAACGGAAGGCTTGAGGATGTAACCGAAGTGTCAGAAAGAGCGGCATCTGCCGAAGGCTCAAGTATGTATCTCGAAAAAGGCGAAAAAATATCACTTATAAATCTTTTATATGGTCTGATGTTATCATCGGGAAATGATGCGGCAATTGCGATTGCGGAGCATATATCCGGAAGCGAAGAAGAATTTGTATCACTTATGAATGAAACTGCCGAAAAACTCGGGGCAAAGAATACTCATTTCGAAAATCCGAATGGACTTCCGTCCGATGAGCATTATTCAACTGCATATGATATGGCAAAGATTACGGCGTATGCTTTAAAAATTCCGACATTTGCCGAAATTGTTTCTACCAAAACCAAAAAGGTGCCGTGGGAGGGCAGAGAGTATAATCGCATACTGAATAATCACAATAAGCTTTTGAGTATGTATGATGGGTGTATCGGCGTTAAAACAGGATTTACAAAAACAGCAGGAAGATGCCTTGTGTCTGCTGCGGAAAGAAATGGTATGACAGTAATATGTGTAACATTGAATGCCCCTGATGACTGGAATGACCACATAAATATGTATAATTATATTTTTGATAATTACGAAAATAAAACCATTATTTCCAAAGGTGAAGTTTTAGGCTCGGTAAATATTAAAGGCGGAACAAAAGAGTCGGTAGAGGTTATTTGCGAAAATGAATTTTCATTACCTTTAAAATCCAATGACAAATGTGATGTATCCGTAAATTTAAGCGACAATGCGCAAGCGCCGGTTTTTATAACGGATAATTTGGGTTATGCAGCTATTAAGGTAAATAATAATGAGGTTTTAAAAATACCACTCTTGCCGAAAGAGGAAGTAAATTCAAAAAACATATTTTTCCCAAAGAAGAAAATAACATTCGGTTCATACTTGTATAAACTCTTCCTTAATTGGTTTACATTTAACAAAAATTGAAGATTGTTAAAAACTATACAAAATATCCAAAAACAATGTCGTAACGCAGGTTACGTTGTAATATTTTACGGAATAAATTGCTTGCAAAAAAACTCAAAATGTTATATAATTATTTGGAATGGTGTTTTTTCGGAAACAGTTATTTAGGGTATGTATAAATTTATCGGAAAGGTGCGAGGCGTATGGTCAGACTTCAAAAATATCTTGCTCAATGCGGCGTCGCATCAAGGCGTGCATCAGAGGAGATTATCAAGCACGGACGTGTGACCGTCAACGATGTTAAGGTTACACAGATGGGTGTTCAAATTGACGAAGATAATGACATTGTAGCCGTTGACGGAAAGGTAATTGAGCGCAAAGAAAAAATGGAATATATTATGCTTAATAAGCCTGTCGGATATGTTACAACAACCTCTGACGATAAAGGCAGAGAAACCGTTATGGATTTGATAGCCGATATTCCCACTCGTGTTTATCCTGTGGGAAGATTGGATTTTGATACCGAGGGACTTCTTATAATGACAAATGACGGTGACCTTACTTATCAAATTACCCATCCGAAGAATGAGATAAAGAAAACCTATGTTGCAGAAGTTACAGGTAACATAAATATGGACACGCTCTATCAGCTTCGCCGTGGTGTTGTAATTGACGGAGTGCGGACAAGCCCTGCCGAGGTTGAGGTTATTGGTGCAACACAGTTCGGCACAAAACTTGAAATTACCATTCACGAGGGAAGAAACAGACAGGTCAGAAAGATGTTTGAAGCGGTGGGGTGTATTGTAAAACGCTTGAAACGCACGAAAGAGGCAGGACTTATTTTAGGTCATTTACCGCTTGGCAGATGGCGCAGACTTACAGAGTCTGAGATAAATATGCTTAAAAAAATCGGTACCGGCAAGGTTTCTTCAAAGCAACGCTCAAAGCAGATGTTTGGGGCAAGCAAGAGAAAATAATGTTATTCTGAAAATTATTAAATTTATATATTCTACAGGAGGAGATTGCAGATGAGCAAATTAAACGATTTGCAAGTTAGACGCCAAGCGATTATGCAAGGCGGCGGTGCAAAAGAGGTTAAAAAGCAACAAGATGCCAACAAAAAGACAGCAAGAGAAAGACTTGCAATGCTTTTTGACGAAGGCAGTTTTGTTGAAATTGACGCTTTTGTAACTCACCGTAGCAAAGAATTCAATATGGCACAGACCGAAGCACCGGCAGAAGGCGTTGTGTGTGGATATGGTGCAGTTGAAGGAAGGCTTGTTTATGCGTATTCACAGGACTTTACGGTTATCGGAGGAGCTTTAGGCGAAATGCATTCCGAAAAGATTTGTAAGGTTATGGATATGGCAGTTAAGATGGGTGCGCCTATCGTCGCAATAAACGATTCGGCAGGTGCGCGACTTCAGGAAGGACTTGATGCGCTTAAAGGATTTGGCGACATCTTTAAAAGAAGCGCATTGGCATCAGGTGTTATTCCGCAGATTTCAGTTGTTGCAGGTCCCTGCGCCGGCGGTGCGTCGTTTGTGCCGGCTATGAGCGATTTTACATTTATGATTGACAAGACAAGTCAGATGTTTATTACAGGACCTTCTATTATTAAGGGCTCTACAAATGAGGATATAACTCTTGAAAACCTGGGCGGTGCTAAGGTGCATGCCGAAAAGAGTGGTTTGTCCGCTATCACTTGTAAGGACGAGGAGGAGTGCTTTGCACAAGTCAGAAGCCTTCTTTCATACCTTCCTTCAAATAATTTAGAGATGGCGGTTGACCCTACTTGTGCAGATGATATAAATCGTTTGTCCGAGAAGCTTACCGGTATCGTTCCGGATGACTCTAAGACTTTATATGATGTAAAGGAAGTTATTGCAGAAGTTGTTGATGGTGGTGTGTTTTATGAACTTTATAAGTCATATGCGCAGAACATTGTAACAGGATTTGCAAAGATGAACGGTATGACCGTTGGTATCGTTGCAAACCAAGCAAATGTAAACGAGGGAGTTTTGAACTCAAACGCTTGCGATAAGGGCGCACGCTTTGTAAGATTTTGTGATTGCTATAATATTCCGATTATCACATTTACTGATGCAAAGGGATATGCAGCTTGTCTTAAAGAGGAAAACAACGGACTTATCCGTCATGGTGCAAAGCTTGTATATGCGTTTGCGGAAGCTACCGTTCCGAA
>JAZLIC010000114.1:0-11907 GCA_045617225.1 Clostridia bacterium | reverse complement strand
GATGTAATCAGAACCGTTAGATTCCCGTTCATTTCCGGCGACGACGACTTTTGGGTCAACGAAACAGGAGATGCACATTGTTACGGAGGGACAGATACTCTTGAAATCGTAAATGTTTTTGTATCGTATAGCATTTTGTTAACCGCTTCGGTGGAAAAGAGCGGCGAGAATTATGTTTATACCGATGATGAAAACAGTATAACGGTTACCTTCTGCCTGACAGACGGCAAGCTGGCAAGTATCATATTTAACAGCGGAAGTGCTTTGTATAATACCCTCAACGGCACCTACGAGCCGCCGGCACCGGCGCCGGAAACCAAGACACTTGCGGAAATTCTTGCAACCAACACGGATTTCCCGAAATCCGGGAATGATACTGCGCCGGATAACGCATGGGTAAATGAAAACGGCGATTGTGAAGTATTTGCCGGCAAAGATGATAATGCTGATGTTTTATTTTTTAAAAATGCTAAGGGCGAGAATATTCCTATCCCCTTAACCGAAACATCAACCAAAATCGGAGACAATTTTGTATATGAGGATACCGAAAACTTCACAATTACCTTCATTATGAAGGAAGGCAAGCTTGCTTCGATTAAATTTGAAGTAATCAACACGGATTATAAAAACTATAACGGCACCTATGCTGTCAATAAAGCTTCCTATACATTGAAACAAGGAACAGAGTGGTTCTCTGCTTTTTCCTCAACAATTACCGATAAAGCTAAAATAACAGATATTATTTTCGGCAGCGAGCTTCCGCAGGGCGTAAACGAACAAGACGGTATAGACCTTACGGCAGATGCAACCGGAAAAGTAAAGGGTTACATTATTGCAAACGGGGACAATTACAAAATTCATATTGTAGGTGATTACATCCTCGGAAATAAAAATTGCAGCGGAATGTTCAACGGTTTTTCAAATCTGACAACACTTGACCTGGGCAATTTTGATACATCAAAGGTAACAAATATGGCGGGTATGTTCGGTAACTGTTCGGGACTTACCTCCCTTGACCTCAGTAAGTTTGATACGTCAAAGGTTACGGCTATGAACATGATGTTCCAGGGTTGTTCGGGGCTTACCTCCCTTGACCTCGACAATTTTGATACATCAAAGGTAACAAATATGGCGAGTATGTTCTATGGCTGTTCAGAACTTACATCCCTTGACCTCAGCAACTTTAATACCGGGAACGTTGCAAGTGTGAACAATATGTTCCTTAAATGTGCAAAGCTTGGCTCAATCAAAATTGAAAACGCAAACGATACTGTAAAAGAACAGCTTGGCGCTGTCTGGACATACGAAAACGGCGCCTATACCGCTCAGGCACCGGCAGCACCTCTTACCGTTGAGTTTATACTGAGCACTTATTCCGACGGCTTGCCGACATCGACCGATGAAAAGACTGTTCCTGTCGGTGCATGGACGACAACGGACGGAAAAAGCTGCTATTGTTTTGGGTCGGAACGGATCATCTTTAACAATAATACCAATTCGGTAATTGACTGTAAAAAAGGCGATATAATCTGGAAATCCGGAAACGACTATGTTTATAATAAAAATAACGATTATACAATTACCTTCAATATGACAGAAGACGTACTGACAAGCATTACGGTTACGGGTCCGACTGTCGAAGGGGCAAACTACTACGGTACATACACCGCACCGGAAACCAAGACTTTGGCGCAAATTCTCGCAGTCTATGGCACGGACTTTCCGGCTTCTGCGGAGACTGCCTGGAAATGCGGCGACCTGCCTATGTATTGCAGAGAGACTACCGGGGGTTGTATTTTAACTATTGGAACTGACCAAATGACAGATGCGATGCTGCATTCCGACACTGCAATCAAAGTCAACGGCGGGTATGAATATACGAATGATGATAAATATTCGATATTCTTTAAGATTGATGAGAATAAGTTAGTTGCTGTTACAATTAAAACCATATCAGATGAATTCAGCATATTTGCCGGCACATATGCGCTGCCGGTACCCCCGGAAACCAGGACTTTGGCGCAAATCCTTGCAACCAACACGAAGTTCCCCATAGCAGAAGATGAATTGATACCGAAAAATGCGTGGGTAAACGAAGATGGTGCACAAGCATTTGTAAACCCGGACGATATGTTGTGCTTTGTTAAGAATGGTAATTCAAATACGCTTGATGTAGCTGTAACCGAAACATTCACCCAAAACGGCGACAATTTTGTGTTTGAAGATACCGATGCTACATTCACCTGCATTATAAAGGACGGAAAGCTTGATTCAATCAAAATTGAGACAGAGAATACCGACTACGCAGACCTTGTCGGCACATACGAGCCGGCACCGCTGCCCGAATATACCGCTCTTCTCGGCGAATACACTTTCAGTGCTTATGATTATTTCGATAAATGCGACATTAACGGCACACTTGTTGTAGAAGAAGGCGTTGTAAACGAATCCTATAAGATTTCATTACCCGGTATCGGCTGGTGCCCTGAACAAGGCGCTTGGATCGATCATTTCCTTTGCACCTGGGATAAAACAAACAACAGCTTCACCCTCAATCAGGGAGAAGTTGGTGATGTAGGTGAGTGGAGCTATGGCGATTTAGGATACTGCGATATCGTGATGGATATCTTCTATCTTGATGCAACGGATGATATCGAAAATGTCGTCTTCACTGCAGATGAGAGCGGAAATCTTACCATAACTTCACCTACCGTACCTCAAGACGACTATCTCTGCTTGCAGGCCGGAATTTGCAAAGAAGGCGTACCAACCGATTATGCAAATGGCATTCTCATATTTAACAAAGGTCTGACTTTTACTAAAAAGGTACCGGAAACCAAGACCATTTCCAAAATCTTGGAAATGGCAGACGGCAAATTCCCGAGTACAACATCGTTTGAACCGAGTAATTCATGGGTAAATAGCAGCAACAGTAATGTAAAATGTTGGTTGGATTCAGCTTGGATGACCCTGTGCTTTACGGGCGGTTTTTCGGTTGACAAATCTGAAAATGCAACGAAAAACGGCAATAATTATATCTATGAAAATGATGATGTTACTCTTACTTTCGGCATGACCGAGGATGTGCTTACGAGTATTATCTTCACGGATAAAAAAGGTTCTTACAGTAATTTAAACGGCACCTATGAGGCACCGGCTGTGGATAAAAACAATTGCGTTGTTTCTATCGTTTCAAATCCGGAAGGTGCGGCTACTTTCAACATGACGGAGGTTACTGTTCCAAAAGGTTCCACAATTTTCGGCTATTCTGCTACATGTAATACTATTGAAATTTATGATTCCAATCTTGAACAGGTGCTTTATAGAATCGAAGCAACACCGAATGAAGGAAATACATTTGTAAGCTGGAATACCACATATCAGGAACTCGATGCCGACACTTATACATTGACAGCGCATATTGATGTGCCGCCGCCGGCACCGGAAGAACAGGTATATACAATTATGGTATACTTCGATAGTGGCGCGCCGGTCGAATATGCCTATATCGAATTTGATTTTGGCGACGGAAAACAAATTGGCTCAACGGTTGTTAACGGCGCTACTACAGTAACACTGCCGAAAGGAGAGGCGACGGTGACGATTGAAGGAACAGGATTTAATCCTGCGACGCTGACTCCGTCTGCCGTTACGCTGGGCGATGATTCGGGATTATACTTTATCGTTTCTTCGAAGTAAAGAGTGCAGAGAAAAAGCCATAATAATGAAGACACCTGCGAGGCGGCTAAGTAATAGTTGATGTTTTAGAAACGGGCGGTCAGGCGACCGTCCGTTTTTGCGTGCCGTTTTTGCGTTTTGTGAGGGCATTTGCGAAAAACAAATTTTTTTGAATTATTGCCCAAGCCCTGCTTAGACCTGCCGCACCCGGTCGGCAATGTAAAATTTGTTTTTCGCAAACGGGCGCCCACACAGGGGCGCCCACATTTTTTATTATCTTACTATTACCATTTCCTGAACTACATCCTGATATATCTTTATAAAGAGTCTTGCTTCGTTATCTTCTTCATAAAGCTCTATATCCGCCGGAGAAACAACCGAGATATTATCCCTTGTCCTTGATGTGTCATAGAGATAAACCGTTGTGTCTGCCGTAGCGTAGTTTATAACCTCATCGCCTACCTGAACATTTACACTTCCGCTGAACTTCTTTGTTGCGCGTCCGTAAACTACGGTCAGGTCGTCGGTTACATCTTCTCTGAATTCGTGTTCTTTATTTTCGATGTCAAAGAGCAATGTTATACCATCAACCTCACCCTTTGAATTCTGCTTGTACTGAATTATATCACCTGACTGAAGCTTTCTTGCCGCAAGTCTGTCTACATGACCTCTCTTTACAAATACATTCTTATCGGTTGCAAGAAGAGAAATTTGCTTTCCGTCCTGATAACCGTACAATCTGTCGGTGTATTCATAGTTCTCATTTTGAGTTTCGGTTATACGGTCTACTACCAGAATCGGAGATTCAGGTGCTGCAACGCCTGTAGAACTTGTGATTATTATTACATTTGCCGCATAGTTTTCCTGAAGGTCATAGACCAAAACATTGTATTTTGAGTCATTGGAAAGCGAACTCTTGTTTCTGATAGAAAATCTGTCCGTATCGCCGTTTGCAGTTGCAGGAATGTCAAAGATGATTGTGTCATCTGCAATCGTAACTGTGTCTAACTTGCTTGATGCACTCTTGTATACTGCGTCGTCCTTCTTTACATTTAAAGTAAATGCGCTCTTATTAGGTGTGCCTGCCGCAGTTCTGTCTACTGCGGTTTCAATAGCAGTGATGTTGCCGCTGCTGTTGGTTTCGTATACAATAAGCTGATTATCGCTTACTGCGGAAATTACATCTTGTGGCTCAACGCCATAGGTTGAGTTCAAACGCATTTTTGTGCCGCTGTCAAAGATTGTTGTTTCGCCGCCGGCAGTATAGATTTTAAACTGTGCGGTTGTATTAAAGCCGTCCTTCATTGCCGAGCCTAAAAGATAACCATACTTGGTGGGCTGGTTCTGGTCAACGGTTGCGTTTTTGTTGACTGCCGCAATTTTGCCTTCATAATCAAGATAGAAGGTGCCTTTGTCACGGAGTCTTATTTCATTCGGATAGCTTGACGCCTTTTCGTACAGTGTATCGCTTTCGCCTATACGATAGCCGTCGTCTGAAACTTCGGTAATTGTGCCTGTTACAGATGCGTCCGATACATAGGCACGTATTAACTCTTTATCCTCGCTTATGGTGTAGGATAAAACGTTCCACTCTTTAAGGTCATTTAAAGTGATTTCGTTATTATCCTTGATTATACTGAACTTAACATCTGTGTTGTCCTCGTCAAATACAAGTGAGCCGTTGTTGTATTTATCGGTAACACGACCTGTTATATTTGAGATTGTATCTACAACTAAGTTGCTGAAATGATTTACAAATACAATATCATAAGCACTGTTTCCGTCTGTGTCTAAAAGAACAAGGTTGCCGGACTGCGGTTTGAGTGCATCTATTGCGACATTATCTTTAAACTTACCGTTAAAGATATAAGTGGGAGATGCGGTAATTGTCGCATTCTTGGTCTTTCTGTCGTTTGACTTATCTGCCCAATATTCTACATTTATTGAAGCTTCGCCGCCACCTGTTACATTTACAATATCTGCCGCATTTATAGTGATTGCGTTGTTTTTGTTTGGTTGCTCTCTGACTACTATCAAGGTCTTTTCGTCTGATGACTTATCAAGTCTTGCGTAGTATAAGACATTATAACCCAAGAACTGCTTTGCGTTTGTGTCACCCTCCAAATAGGTGTCCTTGTCAATCATAATTTTATCGTCGGCAGTTGTGTTGCCGCCGGTGAGAGTTGTTTCGCTTGTTCCTACAATCTGACCGTACTTCTTTTCAACATTAAGCTTGTCATAAAGAAGTGTCTTGTCAACGACTTCATAGCTTATTGTGCTTCCGTAGCCGGTCTGCTCCATCAAGTTTACAGTAAGGGCGTTAAATACCATCTGCGCAATATCGCCACGCTTTGCAGGCTCTGTGCCTGATGCGTCAATGCCCTTAAATAACTGATTTGATGATGCAATATACATATATCCGGCAGGGTATCCGCCTCTGTCCTGTGCGGCAGGCTCGTAGCCTAATGCACGGACAATGATTGCTACTGCTTCTTGAAATAACACATTGTCATCGGGACGGAATGTTCCGATATCATCGCCTACTACCATACCTTGCTGATGAGCGGTGCTTATCGCACCTGTTGCCCAATGCCCCTCCGGTACATCGGGAAATCTTGTGCTTCCTGCGGAACTGTTTGAGATTTCTTCAAGTCCGATAGTATATACGGCAACCTTTGCCATTTCGCTTCGGAGTATATCATCATTTGGTCTAAACAGACCGCTTTCCGCATCGCCTACCATAATACCGAGTGCGCCTAAAAGCTCTGCCGCTTCGGCATACTTTGTATCTGAAATATCAGGTGCAAGGCTTACACGAGTATTGCTGTAACGTGATTTTGCCATACTGCTAGGAAGAGGAGATGTTTGCATACCATTGTATTTTGAACTGTTCTCCTCTAATTCTGTTTTGATTTCATCTGACATATTCATTGTTCCGTCAGCGTTTGTACCGTCAATTTTCCGAAGCATCATATTATCGCTCGGAGTATGTGACGGATTATTTGGTACACTGTTAATAATTTCGCCTGATGTGGGATAAGAATCCTCATATAAATATACAGAGGCTTCATCTATATTTTCGGCAAAAACCAGTGTGCCGCTAAGCAGACAGAAAACAACGAATATGGAAATAGCCTTCTTTAACATTTTCGTGTTCCTCCTAAAATGAATTTGTTTATTTTACACGGTTATTTTGTGCGTCAATGAAAAAATTACACGATTAATATTTTGGGATTGATGGAAAAAACAAGATTTATAAAATTATTATAAAAAATAAAAAAAATAAAAATTTTCTATTGAATTATTTTAATATATATGGTATATTGTAAAAGTAAGGGTAGAATATAATGTGTTTTTTAATACAAGGAGGTAAAATATGAAAAAGTTTAAAGTATTACCAATTGTTTTATGTTGCAGTTTGGCATTGTCGTTTTCGTCAATGGCGGTATCTGCAAAAACATTTGATGATGTAGAAAATGACCCGTCGGTTTCTTGGGCAAAAGCAGGTATCAACAAGATGACCGATTTGGGACATATAAAGGGCTACGAGGACGGCACCTTTAAACCGCAACGCCCTGTATCAAAGGTAGAAAGCTTGTTGTTGGTATCTCGTATTATGGGCGTAGAGGATAAAAAATATGCCGATACTGTGGAAAGTGCGGTAAATACCTTTGGCGAAACCGTTAAAAAGTATAACAATCAGTATGTTGATGAGATTTCATATCTCTTATACAATCACATAATCACAGAGAGTGAGCTTAATACGTATGCCGCAGCGGCAACAAGCTCTACGCCGCTTTATCGTTATCAGGCAGCTACTCTTATCGCAAAGATGATGGGCGGCGAAAGCATAAGCAATAAAGGGGACAAGCTCGATTATGCAGACGCAAACGATATTCCGTCGGCGGCTCGCAAGTATGTTGAGTATGTCACCGAAAACGGATATATGACAGGTATGGGCGATGACGAAAACGGAAAAGCAGTATTCTCGCCTAATACAAATGTTACCCGTGCGCAGATGGCAACATTGCTTGCCCGTGTAGTTGATAAGGTTAAGCTTGACAGAGTGGAAGGCACAGTTACCGAAATCTCTGCCGATGACGGTTACCTTGTGCTTGATGATAACGGCGAAGAAATTGAATTTGACAAAAATATTATCTGCAAAATAGACGGTAAAGATGCAGACATAAGTAAAATTGAAGCAGACAGTGATGTTGTTGTTACATATATTGCAGGCTCTGCCCGTCTTATCGAGGCAACAGCTGCTCTTGATGAATACAAAATGTTTGGTGTGATTACACAGGTTACCGACAGTGGTAAAAACTCAAAGCTTTCAATCCGTGACTATGAAGACACAACAAACAAAGCATCTTATCCGATAGCTGAGGATTGCGAGATTATCGTAAAGGGTGCAAAGGCAACTGTTAAGGAACTTAAAAATAACGATTTTGTGCTCTGCGTTTTGGAAAACGGTTCTTTGACCTATATCGAAACACGTGAAAAGTCTGAGGATATTACAGGCACATTGTTAGATGTTGAATATGACGATGACGACCATGTTTTTGTTACAGTTGCCGATAAGGAAAACCCTAAGGGCTTTAAGTATGAAGTGTCAGGAAAGGGTGCTACCGTTTTGCGTGAGGGTAAAACGGTTACATACCGTGAACTTACAAAGGGCGATAAGGTTGATGTAAAGCTCTCATACGGCAAGGTTACAAAGATTACATCTTCCGGCGTTAAAGACAGTGTTGTAGGCACAGTTGAAGAAATAGTTATTTCAAAAAATCCTACAATAACGGTTGAGGTAAACGGCAAAACTATGACATATGGTATCTATTCGGGAGTAGAGGTATCTATAAATGATGAAGCTGCTTTATATTCCGACCTTCGCCCGGGCAACTCTGTAAGTCTTGAAATAGAGAGCAGTGAGGCAAGAAAAATCGAATGTACCACTTCTTCAAAGATTACAAGCGGTGAGCTTGACGGACAGGTACTCAGCCTTAATACAACATACAAGGTTATCGAGATTAAAGATGACAATGGCGAAAGACACAATATATACTATAACTCAAAGACCACATTCTTAAAGAAAGACGGCACAAATGCTCAGGCTAAGGATGTTACAAAGAATGTATTTGTATCTGTTACAGGCAGTGAAAACAACGGTGTATTTGAGGCATCAATCATTATTATTAAATAAGCAATTCGCAAAAAAGAGGCAAAAGCTTAAACGCTTTTGCCTCTTTTGTTTTATATATAAAAATTATTTTCTCTCATTCCAGGCTTTTGCAACTGCGGCGGCAACAGCAGGGCCTACACGCTTGTCAAACGCCTTTGGAATTATGTTCTCCGCATTCAGCTCCTCGTCGGAAATCAGACTTGCAATGGCGTGGCAAGCCGCAACCTTCATCTCTTCTGAGATGCAAGAAGCTCTTGCGTCCAATGCGCCGCGGAAAAGTCCCGGAAAGGCAAGCACATTATTTATCTGATTTGGGAAATCGCTCCTACCTGTACCGATTACCTTTGCACCGCCCTCTTTTGCCAGGTCGGGCATAATCTCAGGCTCGGGATTTGCCATAGCAAAAACGATTGCGTCATCTGCCATAGTTTTAACCATCTCTTTGGTAACAATTTTCGGGGCAGAAACGCCGATGAATACATCTGCACCTACCATTACATCTTTAAGGGTTCCCTTTTGCATATCAAGGTTGGTGACTTCTGCCATACGGGCTTGTTCGGAGTTTATGCCCTCCATACCCTTATATATAGCACCCACCTTGTCAACCAATGTGATGTTCTTTGCCCCGATGCTGAGAAGCATTTTACAGATTGCAATGCCTGCACTGCCTGCACCGTTAATGATGATTTTTACCTTATCGATTTTTTTGTTCACAACACGAAGCGCGTTTATAATTCCCGAGGATACAACAATGGCTGTGCCGTGCTGGTCATCGTGGAATACAGGTATATCAAGCTCCTGTTGAAGTCTGCGCTCTACCTCAAAGCAACGAGGCGCCGATATATCTTCAAGATTTATGCCGCCAAATGTTGGGGCAATGTTCTTGACCGTTGCAACGATTTCATCAACATCTTTTGTGCCTAAGCAGATAGGAAAGGCGTCAACATCTGCGAAATTTTTAAAGAGTACGCATTTGCCTTCCATAACAGGCATACCTGCCTCCGGACCTATATCGCCAAGTCCGAGCACCGCTGTGCCATCGGTGACTACTGCCACAAGGTTGCCCTTGCGAGTGTATGTATACGCCAAATCCTTATCCTTTGCGATTTCTCTGCACGGTGCCGCAACGCCCGGAGTATAGGCGGTGGAAAGCTGGTCTTTATCATCGGTCTTTGCTCTTGCACAGACTTCAATCTTACCTTTTAATTCTTTGTGTAGTTCAATAGCTTTTTGATTGTAATCCATTGTTTACCTGTCCTTTATATTTATTTTTATATTATCTTCGTCAATTTCCAAGAGTGCATAAGTCCTCCACGATGTTCCCGGGTTTACCATCCATATTCCGTTAATATTTTCACAGTATGGAATATGTGTATGTCCGAAAATGCAGATGTCCGCACCCTCCTCCAAGGCACGCATACGCACCCTGAGCAGACTTTGTTTTACGCCGTAGCGGTGTCCGTGTGTTAAAAAAATCTTTTTATTGCCGAATGTGAATACTCTGTCATAGGGCATATCTCTTACGAAAAAATCGTTATTCCCTAAAACTGCGGCACAGGCAAGCATAGGATAAGCACGCTCTATATCCTCAACATCTCTTTGAACATCGCCTGCGTGGATAATAAGATTTATCTGCCGTTCCTTTTCGATAATATCACGGATGCTACCGAAATTATTATGAGAGTCACTTACGATAACTGCCTTCACACAATCACCTCTGAAATATATTGTACCACATTTTTAAAAATTTGTCACGAATTTTATTTTATCAGCATAAAATACAAATGGGAGGTGGCCAATTTGAATTTAAATGACTTGGTAAAGAATTTAAATCCCGAGATGCTTTCACATGCAATAGGACAGATGGGAAATGTCTTAACGCCTGAGCAGATGGAGAGCGTAAAACAGGCTATTCAGTCGACAGATAAAGGAAGTCTTGATGCAAGGCTTAACAGTTTGAGCGCAGATGATTTAAAACATACTCTTAAAACCAACCCCAACATTGCAAAACAGCTTGCGAACAATCCGGAGCTTATGAATAAGATAAATTCTATTTTTAAAAAGTAAAGGGGACGAACATAAGTGGAAGATAATATTGATTTCGGTAATGCTATTGAAAAATTGCAGGAGATGATGTCAAGCAATGAAGGCAGAGGGCAGATTGAAAATATTATCTCCGCCTTTACAGGCTCGGACGAAAATAAAACTACAAATACAAATCAGCCTGATGCGGATACGCTTAAAATGGTGATGCGTGCGCAGGAACTTATGGCAGAGTTTAAAAAGGAGCAAAACAGCGACGAGGTAATATTTTTAAAGTCATTGCGTCCGTTTTTAAAGGCGGAACGCCAAAACGGTATAGACAACGCAGTGAAAATAATGAGCCTAAGGCGTGTACTCGGTGCCTTTAAGGAGGGTAAGCAGTAATCAGATGTACAAACGCTATCAACCGGATAACCAATGTCAAAATGCTACTCCTAAAATGCCTTCTGCACCAAAAGTTCCCGGCAATCAAAAAAAGCCCGGCGGTCAGGCTAAACAGTCTGCAATGCCTGAAAAGAACAAGCCTATGGGGTTTAATGAGCGTAAAAAAAGGACTCTTTTTGAGAGCCTTATCCCGCCGTGCATTTATAACGAGGACTCAAAAAAGGTCCTCGGCTTTTTATCTGCCGAGGACCTTCTTTTGATTGCCCTTATACTTATCTTTTTGGATAATGAGGAAAAAGACCCTATTATAATTTATGCCCTTTTATATATCCTGATTTTAGAGTATATAGATTTACCTGATATTTTGGGATTTTAGAATTTCTTTACAAGGCCGATAAAATCCTCAGGCGTTTCGGCAGTAACTGAAATTTCTTCGCCTGTTACGGGGTGCAGAAAGGTTAGCCTTTGACAATGCAGTCTTGTCCTTTCTGTTTCTTGTGCGGCTCCGTACATACTGTCACCGTAAATTGGGTGCCCTATATACGCCATATGTACTCGCAGCTGATGCGTCCTGCCCGTAATGGGGAATAGCCTGATTAAAGAAAGCGTGTCCGATTCCTTTG
>JAZLIC010000113.1:0-5348 GCA_045617225.1 Clostridia bacterium | reverse complement strand
TCGGGTCATAGTAGCGATTACGCAGGTAGATAAGTCCACTTTCTGTATCGGTATACTCACCTGTGTATCCAAATGGGTTGTATACAAACGGGTCGGCGGTTCGGCGTTCCCCAAATGGCTCCGCTGTTTCTATCTATATTTTGTTGTCAATAAAATAGTACCAAAAAATGTACGTCCCCAAATGGCTTTAATACGATAATTATTTACGGTCTTTCTTCAACTTTTACTACTTCCCAAATGCCATTTTTCTTTTCTATGTACCATTTTGCATAAACATTTGATGAGCCATATATATGCTCCCCTTTATTATTAAATGTTTCGCAGTCATAGCTTACAAACATTACTCCATCATGGAAGTTATGCAGCACAAGCCGCCTTCGTACTTTAACCTCTGCATCAAAAATTTCGTTCTTATATAATTCGTTGCGATTATAATATTTATAAAGTGATGTGTTTTTTATAATTTCAGATTTAGGGTTATCTGCAACACAATCCTTAAAATCATTTATTATATTATCTGTATCATGTAACATGATAATATAAACTACTACAATTAAAGTAATAAATAATAGTATTATACCCTTTTTTTTCATTCCGTTCACTCCTGTTAACACCTGGTAATAATCTTTGTAAAACAAATATTTTATAGAGAAACTTTTAAATGCTTTTTATTATTCTGTGAGCCATTTGGGGACGTACATTTTTTGGCATCTTATTCTTTTTTTTATCATTTTCCACACCTTTCGCAAACCTTCGACAAAATCACCAAAAATTTGTCTTTTGGCTTTTGTTTATTGTAGCATATCACCAAATGCTTGTCAAGGCGTTTTAATACAAAAAGTCGACTCCGTTTTCAGAAGTCGGCTTTTTTATCATATTTTCTACATATGTTCTGCCATAAATCGGCTGAGGTCATCGGCGGCGTTTTGGGCATCATCTCCGTCTGCCTGAATTTTTACCGTGTCGCCGCACTTTACGCCAAGTCCCATTACTGCGAAAATTCGCTTTGCGTTTGCGCTTTTCTCTCCGTTTATTATAGTTATGTCTGCGTCATACTTCTCTGCAAGACGCACAAGCAAGCCTGCCGGTCGTGCGTGGATACCTGCCGTATCCTTTATTGTATACTCAAACTCCGTCATAATAATCTCCTTCCTATTTGTTAGGAGTTATTATATCCGTAAATTCTTTTGGTTATACAATAAGCTTTAACTCTTTAAGTGCCTTATATATACCATCATTTTTTACCGTGTCGGTTATCATTACTCCGGGGATTTCTTCAAGGCATGAGGCATGGTCGCCCATTGCCACTCCTTGTCCTGCCGCCGACAGCATTTCAAAATCGTTCCTTCCGTCACCAAATGCGTACACATTATCAATAGGGATATTAAAGCTCTCTGCCGCCTTTAAAATGCCCAAAGATTTATTCATACCAAGCGCATTTACATCGGCAGAACAACTGTGTCTGTGCTTGGAAATATTATATTTATCGCCAAGGCGCATTAAAAGCTTATCAAACTTTTCAATCTCGCCATATATAATATTAAGCTTATTAACATTAAGTCCGTCAGGGTTTTTAACACATAAGTCTTTTAAATCTTTAATATTCGAAAAAGATTGACGGTCAATTCCGAACTCACCGACCAGAAACTTAACGTCCTCTATTGCACTTTCGTTATAACGGCACGCTTCGGGACTTTCCAGAATATAGCTTATGCCGATTTCGTCCATTGTTTGTGTAAGTTCCGCAAGCTCCTCCTTCGAGAAGCATTTATTCCATATCCGCTCTCCGTCAACATCTACGCACGCACCGTTTGACGTGACATAGCAATTAAAATCAATACCGAAATTCGGTACATAGCATTTTGCCCTTCCTGTGGCAATGCCCACCATATAGCCGTTCTTCTTTAATAATTCAAGTGCCTTGACGGTTTTTTCGGTTGGGATTTGATTTGTGCTTTCCGCTATAAGAGTTCCGTCCACATCGAAAAATACCGCTCCTTTGTATGTCTTTCTCATCTTTACACCTCTTTCATCATTATTATAATCCCCACTTCCTAAAAAAGCAATACGCTCTTGCAATTTTAGGGAAATTATAGTATTATATTTGTATGAATAAATTTTTACCTGTTTCCAAAGAAGAACTTATAAAACAGAATATTGAGCAGCTTGATTTTGTCTATATTATCGGCGATGCATATGTTGACCACCCCAGCTTTGGCCACGCCATAATATCACGTGTACTTGAAAACGCCGGCTATACCGTGGGAATAATTGCACAACCTGACTGGCATAATTGCGACGACTTCAAGCGTTTAGGTAAGCCGCGGCTCGGTTTTTTGGTTACCTCGGGCAATATCGACTCTATGGTAAATCATTACACTGCCGCAAAAAGGGTAAGGAATACCGACCTTTACTCACCCGGAGGGAAGGCAGGTCACCGTCCCGACCGTGCAGTAATCGTATATTGCAATCGTCTGCGTGAGGCATACGGCAAAGATGTGCCTATCATTATCGGCGGTATTGAGGCAAGCCTCAGGCGTTTTGCACACTATGACTATTGGTCGGATAAGGTAAGACGCTCCGTACTGATTGACAGCGGTGCAGACCTTCTTCTCTTTGGAATGGGTGAGCATCAGGTTGTAGAAGTTGCCGACCTTTTAAGTGCCGGCGTTCCCATAAATGATATTAAGCATATTAACGGCTCTATGTACTTAGAGGGCTCTGCGGACAATCTGCCCGAGGGGTGCGTTGTTCTGCCGACCTATGACCAAGTGTCTGCGGACAAAAAAGCATACGCCCAAGCGGCAATAATACAGAATGAGGAGCAAGACGCAATCCGTGGCAGAGCATTGGCACAACTCGACCATAACAAATATACCGTTCAAAATCCACCATCTATGCCCCTTACCACAGAGGAATTAGATGCGGTTTATGCACTTCCTTATGCTCGTGCATATCACCCATCATACGAGGCAGAAGGCGGTATACCCGCCCTGAAAGAGGTTGAGTTTTCCATTACCTCTTGCAGAGGTTGCTTTGGCGGTTGCACCTTTTGCGCCCTTACTTATCATCAGGGACGCACAGTCACATCACGCAGTCACGAATCAATACTAAAAGAGGCGGAATTACTTACCCAAAGTCCGCACTTTAAAGGCTACATTCACGATGTAGGTGGACCTACCGCAAACTTTCGTGACACCGCTTGCGATAAGCAAAAAAAGTACGGCGTCTGCAAGGACAGGCAATGCCTCTTTCCTACGCCTTGCAAAAACCTTAAAGCGTCACACGATGATTATTTAAGCCTTCTTAAAAAAATAAGAAAAATCAAAGGGGTAAAGCGAGTATTTATCCGAAGCGGTATACGCTTTGACTATCTTTTAGAGGATAAAGATGACAGGTTTTTAAATGAGCTTTGCAAATACCACATAAGCGGTCAGCTTAAAGTTGCACCGGAGCATATCTCGGACAGAGTTCTGCAATATATGGGAAAGCCGAAACACGAGGTATATCGGCGCTTTGCGGCAAAGTATAAAAAGATAAACGAAAAGCTTAACAAAAAGCAATACCTTGTGCCATACCTGATGTCATCACACCCGGGAAGCACCTTAAAAGATGCAATAGAGCTTGCGGAATTCCTGCGTGATAACAACTTAAACCCGGAGCAGGTACAAGACTTCTATCCGACACCGGGAAGCCTTGCCACCTGTATGTACTACACGGGCATAGACCCACGCACAATGAAGTCGGTTTATGTACCGAAGGACTATAACGAAAAGCAGATGCAACGGGCGCTTTTGCAATATAAAGACCCTAAAAATTATGACCTTGTATACTCGGCATTGATAAAAGCAAATCGCCGTGACCTAATCGGATATGGTCAAAAATGTTTGATTAAACCAAAGAGAGGAGATTATTCAAATGGCAAAAATATTGAGCGGAAAGGAAGTTTCCGCAAGAGTGAAAAACGAACTGAAAGCAGAGGTAACAAAACTCAAAGAGGAAGGAATAAATCCGGGCTTGGCGGTAGTAATCGTGGGCGATGATTCTGCATCTAAGGTATATGTTGCGAACAAAGAAAAAGCTTGTGCAGAGCTTGGTATGCACTCCGAAAAGTACGCTCTCCCTGCCGAAACTACCGAAGATGAGCTTTTAGCCTTAATAGATAAACTGAACAATGACAAGAACATTCACGGAATATTGGTACAGCTTCCGCTGCCTAAACACTTAGACGACAAGACAATTATCAACAACATTCGTCCCGAAAAAGATGTTGATGCCTTCCATCCGACAAATGTAGGCAAGATTATGATTGGCGACTTTGATTTTGTACCGTGTACACCCGCAGGGATTATGGAGCTTATCAAAGAAAGCGGCGTTTCGGTTGAAGGCAAGGAATGCGTGGTAATCGGCAGAAGCAATATTGTGGGCAAGCCTATGTCAATGCTTCTTCTCCATCAAAACGGTACTGTGACGATTTGTCATTCACGCACAAAGGATTTAAAATCCGTTACAAAGCGTGCGGATATTCTGGTTGCGGCAGTTGGAATACCGAAGTTTGTTACCGCCAATATGGTAAAAGAAGGTGCCGTTGTAATTGATGTAGGTATGGACCGTGACGAAAACGGAAAGCTCTGCGGCGATGTGGATTTTGAATCCGTGGAGAAAATTGCAGGGGCTATCACTCCTGTCCCGGGCGGTGTAGGCCCTATGACCATAGCAATGCTGATGCGCAACACTGTAACCGCCGCCAAAAATGCCAAATAGATATTTAAAAACGCTCCATTTTGACAGTCCTCAATAAAACGACAATTTGTCAAATGGGAGCAAAAAGAAAAAGCATATCATTTTATGGTGGCATGCTTTTTCTTTTATTATTCTGTTCTTTTTTGCTAACCGAATATGTATTCTGTATTATTAAATATTTCGTTTTTTATTGTTTCGTGTGTAAAACAACCTGATTTATACGCTTCTGCACATAGCAAAAGATTTGTAATAGCTAAAGCTGTCCCTTTAACACCTTTATTTCGGCTAATGCGTTCTATTTGTGATTTGAAATTTCCTGTAAAATGACCTGAAACAAACATAAAATAAAATTCATTTACATCATCAGAAAAATGTTCCCACCATTTATTAGAATTAACCTTTTCATTTCTTGTCTGATTTTCACCTATATATCTTTCCATTTCATCAGCTTGAGAGATAGGTAAGTTATAGCCTTTGGAATATGCTTTGGTATCTATAATAACTCCATATTTACTTTTGTCAGTATTTATATAAATTATACCGTCCGGTTTACGACTTCCGCCAAGGTGTAAGCCTTGATAGCCACATTCTTCGGTTAGCAAATC
>JAZLIC010000112.1:0-4052 GCA_045617225.1 Clostridia bacterium | reverse complement strand
TTGAGGGCGGCGGTGTGCGGGGAATAGGTCACATCGGCGCTATATATGCTCTTGAAAAGGCAAAATACAGTTTTCTGAATGTAGCAGGCTCATCTGCCGGAGCAATTGTTGCGGCACTTATTGCGGCAGGCTTTACCGCCGAGGAGATGCGCCGGGAGATGCTTAAAACGGATTATTTAAAGTTTAAGCAAAAGGGCTTTTTGGAGCATTTCGGCAACATCGGCAAGGGAATAAGTATATGTGTAAATTACGGAATATACAGTGGCGAGTATTTTGAAAAATGGATTGAAAAGCTCCTTCTAAAAAAGAAGAAACGCACTTTTAATGACATAAAGCCATACGGCAGGCTTAAAGTTACCGTAACCGACCTGACGGAACGCAGACTTTTTGTCTTTCCCGATGAGCTTACATATTTTGGGATAGAGCCTAAAAGTTATCCCATTGCAAAGGCGGTCAGAATGAGTATGAGCATACCTTTATTCTATGAGCCGACTTGCTTGATTGACAAAAAGGGAAAGGCTCATTATATGGTAGACGGAGGACTTATAAGTAATTATCCCATATGGATTTTGGATAACGGCAGAAGCACCGGAGGTATTCCTACAATAGGTTTTAGGTTTTCCGACGAATTCAAAGATAGCAAAAGGGATAAAAGCACTCGTGAAATGGACATAATAGAATACATAAAACTGCTTGTTTCCACGGCACTTGATGCTTGCGACAATAATATCGGTTTTAATAATTACGGTGACAGAGAACGATGTATAATAATTCCGACCGTGATAAATAATGATGGGGAAAGAAAGCAGATATTTTCAACAGATTTTGACATTACACATCAGGAAAGCGAAAAATTATTTGAAAATGGATTGAAAGCAGGAGAGGATTTTTTGAAAGGTTGGAATTTTGAAAAATGGAAGCGTATTTATCGTCCTTATCCCTTGACATTAAATGGTGTATGAAGTAAAATAAGGATATAGATTTTTTGACAGGAGTGTGTGTTATGGATTTTAGAAAAGAATATGAAAAGTGGCTTGCTTGTGCCGATGCCGAAACAGTTGCAGAGCTTAAAGCAATCACTGACGATAAGGAAATTGAAGATAGATTTTATCGCAATCTGGAATTTGGTACAGGCGGACTCAGAGGCGTTATGGCGGCAGGTGCCAATCGTATGAATCCGTATGTTATCAGAAAGGTTACGCAGGGCCTTGCATCATATATTAAAGAGCAGGGACTTGAAGCACAAAAGCGCGGTGTAGTTATTGCGCACGACTCACGCAATAATTCCGACAAGTTTGCAAGAGAAGCCGCAAATGTTCTTATTGCAAATCATATCAAGGTGTACCTGTTCGAAAGCTTGCGTCCCACACCTATGCTCTCTTTTGCGGTACGACACCTGAAATCATTTGCAGGTATCGTTGTTACCGCATCGCATAATCCAAAGGAATACAACGGCTATAAAGTTTATTTTGAGGACGGCGGTCAGCTTCCGCCGGCAGTTTCGGACAAAATTCTTACTTATATCAACAGTGTTGACGCTTTTGAAGTTCCGACAGAAACCACCGAGCCGCACCCGGAGGGCATCGACCTTCAAATCATCGGTGAGGAAGTGGATAAGGCTTATTATGAAAATGTTAAGGCACAGGCTATCCACCCTGAACTTTCAAAAGATAACTACAAGCTTATCTATACACCGCTTCACGGGTCAGGCAATATCCCCGTACGCACCATCTTAAAGATGACAGGCTTTAAAGATGTGTTGCTTGTTGATGAACAGGTAGAGCCTGACGGCGACTTCCCAACAGTTGCATCACCTAACCCGGAGAACAAAGAGTGCTTTACAAAAGCGATTGAGATGGCAAAGGAAAACGCTTGCGATTTAATTATCGGCACCGACCCTGACTCAGACCGTGTCGGTACAGTCGTTAAAAACAGTGAGGGTGAATATGTAACCCTCTCCGGCAACCAAATGGGTGCGCTCCTTACCGACTATATACTTTCACAGAAGAAAGCAAAAGGCACTTTGCCAAATAATGCGGCGGTTGTATCCACCATCGTAACCACAGGCCTTTTAAAGGCAATATGCCGTGAATATGGTGCAACATACTTTGAAACACTCACCGGCTTTAAGTTCATTGGCGAAAAGATTTATGAGTTTGAGCAGTCAGGCTCAAATACATTTATGATTGGTCTTGAAGAAAGTTACGGATATCTTGTCGGCACTTATGCCCGTGATAAAGATGCAGTTGTTGCATCTATGCTTATTGCAGAGATGGGTGCGTTCTACGCAAGCAAAGGCAAAACTTTGTACGATGCCTTGCAGGAGCTTTATAAAAAGCACGGCTATTATAAAGAGGAAACCGTATCTATCACCAAGCCCGGTATGGACGGTGTTAAACAGATAAAGGCACTTATGGAGAGTTTCCGCAATGAACGCCCGTCAAAAATCGGTGGTTACAGCGTTACTGCAATAAACGACTATCTCACCGGCAAGGGATATGCAGACGGGAAAGAAACAACTCTTACACTTCCTAAGTCAGATGTTTTGCAATACATCTTTGATAACGGTTCAAGCTTTGTTATTCGCCCGTCCGGCACAGAGCCAAAGATAAAGCTTTACTTCTTAATGCGTGGCGATACTAAGGCAGAGGCAGAAAAAATGTTCAGTGCAGTAAAGCAAGAGATTGAAGCAAAATCCAAATAAAGGAGAGGGCAAAAAATGAAAATTTATAAAACAAAAAATTATGAAGAAATGTGCAGAAAGGCTGCAAACATTGTTTTTGCGCAGGTTAATTTAAAGCCTGACAGTGTTCTCGGTTTGGCAACAGGCTCTACACCGGAAGGACTTTATGCTAATCTTGTGGAATGGTACAAAGACGGTGATATTGATTTCTCACAGGTAAAATCAGTAAACCTCGATGAGTATAAGGGACTTCCCCATGATAACGACCAGAGCTATTATTACTATATGAACAAGCACTTATTCAGTCATATAAATATACTGCCGGAGAACACAAATCTGCCAAACGGTATGGCAGGTGACGATGAGGCAGAGTGCAAAAGATATGACGACTTAGTAAAGAGTATGAACGGTGTTGACCTTCAGCTTTTGGGGCTTGGCGGCAACGGACACATTGGCTTTAATGAGCCTGACGAAGCCTTTGCAAAGGGTACGCATTGCGTAAAATTGACTGACAGCACAATAAAGGCTAACGCTCGTTTCTTTGACAATTATGACGATGTTCCGAAATACGCATACTCAATGGGTATAAAGACCATTATGATGGCAAAAAAGATTTTGCTTGTTGCAAACGGAAGTGCAAAAGCAGACGCACTTTATGCAACAATCTGCGGACCGATAACGCCTAAGGTACCTGCTTCAATTCTTCAACTCCACCCTGATGTAACCATCGTGGCAGACGAAGAAGCACTTGCAAAAGTTGATATTGATAATATTTAGGGGACTTTTTTGTGATTATTAAAAACGCACTTGTCTATGGCGAGGATTTTAAATTTAAAAAAGGTGATTTGTTCTTTGAGGACGGTTTAATCACCGATAAAGCATCAGGCGATGTTATTGACGGCGAGGGACTTTATGCAATCCCGGGGCTTATAGACATCCATCTGCACGGTTGTGACGGTCACGATTTTTGCGACGGCACTTATGCGGCGTTAGATGCAATGTGCAGATATGAGGCAACCTCAGGCATAACCGCTATTGCCCCTGCATCTATGACCGTTACCGAGAAAGAACTTTCTGCGGCATTTAAGACTGCCGCAGATTATAAGTCAGGCGGCTATGCAACTGTTGTCGGAATAAATATGGAAGGCCCCTTCTTTTCGGAAGCAAAAAAGGGCGGTCAAAGGGGCGATTGTCTGAGGCTCCCTGATACAGATATGTTTAAACGCCTTCAAAAAGCGGCAAAGGGTATGATAAAGATTGCCTGTATTGCACCGGAACTTGACGGTGCAATGAAGTTTGTAGAGGAAGTGTCAAAGGATACGGTTGTATCGCTTGCACATACTACCGCCGATTACGAAACTGCCGCAGA
>JAZLIC010000111.1:0-26316 GCA_045617225.1 Clostridia bacterium | reverse complement strand
TAACAAGTACAAACTGACTGCCTTCTGTTTCGGCATAGGTCGGAAGCATATCCTTTGTAATTATCGGCGCACCCGGAACATTTTCCGTTACTGCTACATATTCCAAAAGTCTTGTATTCTTACGGATAGGTGCGTTAAATTTCTTACCGCCGTCAGTCATTCCCTTTAAGACATATCCGTCTTCTCTCTCTGCAATCTCATCAACAATGACCGAATGTCCTTGCGCATACTTTGGGGTTATTATCATAAAGTCAACCGTGTCACTGTTAGGGAAGCGATAAAGCTGTGCGTTCTCCCACTCCATTTCGCCATAGGTGGTACCTTCTGCAAGGTCAGTAACGCCCGCCGGCAACAACTTATAGTCATCTTCGTCATAGTTCATTGAGAAGGCTTCGTATACGATTGCCTTGTTGCTTACCTTTAAAGCCGCATCATTTCTGCGCTCGCCGATACTTGACCTTACGGAGTTATAAGCAATAACTCTGGCACCTACACTGTATCTTAAGTTTTCTCTGTTCTGCCAATCGTCAATATTGAAGTTGTGTATCATCGTAATCTTAGCTTCGATATTGTCCTCCGGAACACCCGGAACGATAATCTTTGAAATCTTGTCTTCACTGTTAAGTTCATAATAAACAATCTTTCTTGATGCAAAATCAGACTTTGTATTATTATCTAAATATGCACGATTAACGCCTGTAAACTTAGACGCATTATTTGTAGACCAGAGGTACTTTGTAGTCTTTGCGTCGATAGGCTCATTTGTTACAAGACTTGTTGCCTCTACCTTTGATACTGCACTTCCGTCCCAAGCCTTTATCTTATTAAGGGTTTTATAAATGTGCTGCTCACCATCGGTACCCAAAATCTTAACCATCAGGTAACTGTCGTTAAATACACCTTCTACAACACCTACATCCAACACAAGACCGTAATTTGCCTTTGAAGTAGACTTTCTAAAGCCTGCAATCTTGTTATTACCGTCCAGGAAAAGTGTAACCTCATCGGTAACGCCGATTAAGCTTGAATAAAGGTCAGCAGATGTGTCATAAGTTTCGCCGTCAATGGTGATTTCGTAGTCCTGCTTGTCAACAGGCTTGTTATAGCCTATTCCTGATAACTTCTCGATAGTCGCACCTGCGAAGAATACATTAAGCGGATATGAGCCGCCGAAGGGCACCTGGGCACTGTCAATGGTAAAACCGCACGCCTTTTTGTTAGACGCTGTAACCTCGTAGGTAAGTGTAATAGGTGTCCATTTATCAACATCAATCTCCGTTTCTAAAATTTCACCGTTTGCTTCATTGACAAGATATTCGTCAAGCTTTGCATCACTAACCCTCGGTTGTGCGACAAGCAGACGCATAGGCGCCTTTGTAACATCCGGGGTATCTGTCCATACCCTACCATCCTGTCCTTCATCTAATGTAGCATGCGATTTTCTGTCGGATACATAACCCATTCTGTCAGCATATATCCAAGCGGTAATTCTCAGCGTATCGCCGACTTCTATATCATTTGTATCAAACAGGTTTGAAACTCTGATTGCAGAGCCCTGTGATGACATTCTCCAATCCGACCCGTTTTCACTGAAACATTGACCACGGTCCATATATAATGCATAGCCTGTTGAAGCAACCTCCGGTATATTATCGCCGATTGGACCGTAAGTGCCGCGGTAAGCAAGTGTCGGAAGTTCAACGAGGCCTGAATTCTTACCTATACGCCAGTTCCACCATGCGTAGTTGTCTACCCACATATGTACTTCTCTGCCGTCCATATTCTTCTTTGCCTGATATGTGTGATATTTTTGACTTGCTTCTGTGTACTCAACCAAACCATTTGTCGAAACGGTAACGAAAGGCTCAAACTCGCCCTCTGTCTTGGTGTTTCTGTCGGCAACATTTTTCGCCTCAACAAAGCCTGTTACCTGTTTTTTGGAGCGGAACACCCTGATGAGCTTTCCGTCCAAAGACTCATATACCATAATAACATCATCAAATACCAAGTCACCCATAATAAGCGGCTTATTGTTTGATGCTTCATAGAAGAATACCTTTCTGTCAGGAACATCAATGGTTGAAAGGCTGAGCTCACCTCTTTTTACGCCGTAGCGAGTATATACATCATATACGATAAGCTCCTGTGCGGCAAGTACATCGGTAATAACGTATGTATTATAGTTCTCGATAAAGAGAATATTTTTGCCGTTTGCGTTGACCTTCTTCTGGAAGGTGAGGCTTCCCTGCTTTATGTGTGCATCAATGAATATTTTAAGTTCTTCCGGTGATGGAAAAACTTCTGTCTTGCCATTATAAATAACGGTAGGTCTGTCAATACTGATAGACTTTTCTCTGCCGCCGTTCTTATTATAATATCTTGCAGTAACGGTAAAGTTATCACTTACTTCAACAGATGAAAGGTCATTAAAGTCTATTTCTGTACGCTCATTCATACGAGCAATCGGGAAGAATGCGATAACTTCTCCTAAATCGCCACCCTGCGGGATTGTGTAATAAAAGTCAACAGAATAGCCTATATACTCCATCATATTAAGCTTGGTGGTATAACTTATACCATCAATAACTATATCGCCTCTTGCAATATCAGTTGCATCAAGTGAAGTCACATCTGTTGCTTCAACAACACCGCTTGATGTCTGAATTCTGTGGTATTCGCTAAGGAGAGTTGCATCTTCGTTAGTTGCAAAATATCCCTTTTCGCCATATTTAAGTCTTTCCATGAGGTCAACATCCAAAGAATTGTATACAAGGATAGCAAGCTTGCCCCTTGTAATAGGTTTATCGTTGCCGTCTAAGGCAACGCCTTTTGTCAAATCCAAATAATTTGCTACGTATAAGTAGCCGGCAGGATAACCGCCCTTTTCTTCTGCCATTGGCTGATAGCCAAGGAGAGATACCAAAATTTTGATTGCCTGCTCGCCTGTAAGCTCTGCCTCAGGCTCAAATGTACCGTCACCATTGCCTTCTACAAGGTCAAAGTCGGTAGCCATGTTGATATAACCTTTTGCCCAGTGATTGTCCGATACATCAGTATATAAACTTTCTGCATCGTCCTTCTTCATATCATCCATACCCAAAAGACGGATTGCAACTGCACTCATCTCTGCACGGGTAAGAAAATCCTCTGCCGCAAAGTCGCCGTTTTCCTTGCCCTGCATAATGCCAAGGGCACCTAAAACCTCTACTGCACGGTCATAATCATTTACATTGTCAATTTCTTTTGCAAAGGTAATTGTTGCAAAAGAGGTAATAATCATACTAAAAATCACTAAAAGGGTAAGGCCTTTCTTTAATATAGCCATATTTTTTAACTCCTTTAATTGTCTGAATCTATTTGAACAGAACAAAATTCTATTTGATTTTTTGGGGTTGGGGTGCCGTTTTATCTCCGGTGGGCACCCCAACCTGTAATTATCTTACAAAATCACGCAAAGGCTTAAATTAGTCTTTAACTATATTCAAAACCTCTGTGATTGGCTCAGTTGCGTTAAGGTTCCAAACATACGCCTTAACGCTGTCTGCTTCTACTAAGTCCTCAAACTCAAACTCGTATTCGCTCTGACCTGCAACATAATCGATAATCTGACAAGCTTTAAGAGCACCGCCTACATATCCTACAACGATAATCTTTGTGTTCTCGTCTGTATCCTCTGCACCAATGGTAATTGTACCTGTGATTGGATCTGCATCCTCCAAAACTCTCTCTACCATTACTGCACCGAGTGCAAAGTTTCTCGGATACGGATTGCCAAGCTCGGTCATATTATCAATGCTCAAGTGACCTGCCTGCAAGTCATCCTCTGTCAAAGTGTATTCAAGCACAAGCTTTGTCCACTCGTTACCCTTCATCTTGGTGTGAAGTGAAAGTCTGTTGTCCTCAGCTTTTGCATTATAGCCGGGCTGAACGTCGCTTTCCCAAGGTGCATTAACCCACATTCTTACATCACACTCTGTATTCTGGTCTTCAAGAACTGTGAAGTCGTCAAAGCTCTTAATCATAGAATAGCCATATACCCAAGCGGTAATTCTGATTTTATCGCCTACTTCGATAAACTGATTACCGTAGCAGTCGCAGAGGTCAAAACCGATGGAGCTGTGACCGTTATCACCGCCGTAGCATACATCCTTACGCTCTGCCATTATAATAGTATCGCCTAAAAGCTTCGGCTCGCCTATCGGATTGTAATACTTGTTTGTATTAGTTGTGTCAGAGAATGACCAATTGCCCCTTGTCTTCATAATCTGTGACCAAGTACCGATACCGTAAAAGCCCTCTATAAAAGAGCCGCGAAGTGCCTGAATATTAAGGATAACATCTGTACCGTCAACATCCTTTGCAGCGGTCAAGCGTGATATTCTCGGAGTACCGGGAGCACTCGGAGAAGTCTTTTCAAAGCCGTCAATATTTGTTGAGAAGATTTCCTCTGTCTGATAGCCGCCTGTGTAGCTTCCGCCTGCCGAAGTCATCTTCTGAATTACCGCACCTGCAAAATATGTCTGATTTGGATAAGCAGTGTTTGGTTCAACAGGGCAGCAATCAAGATATAACTCATTAGCATTCTTGTTTGCCTCGGTAATTGTGTATTCAAGAGTAACCTCTGTCCACTTGTCCGGTGTTGTTTCAACATTTACTGTCATTGCAGGCATATCGCCTCCGCTGTTGTAACCTGTATCGGTTACACTCTGCCATGAGCGGCAAACCCACATTCTTGTGTTAAAATGTTGTGTCTGGTCTTCGGAGAATTCAGTAATACCAAATTCATCTACAACCTCATTAGAATATACCCAAGCGGTAACCTTGATTTTATCGCCGGCATAAACTGTTGCGCCCGGGAAAATATTTGAAATCCAAATACCTGACTTAGGTGATGCCCAGTCGCCACCGTACTGTACATCCTTGCGTCGAACAGTCATAATTCTATCGCCTACGCCGCCTAAGATTTCAGGTGCATCCTCGGTGCCGATTTCATCATAAATAGCCTGGTCAATAAGTGAAAAATTACTGTACATACCGGTATACCACAATTTTGATGCAAGTGAAGCTGCCTGAGCTGAGGTGTTTAACTTAACCTGTACGCCGTTTACGGTAGCGGTGGTCTTTACATTACCGGTAACACCGGCACCGCCACTGCCTTCTATTTTGGTGAAGTCCTGCATATTAACTTCAAAAAGTGTTGACCAGCAATCACCTGTCTGAAGCTCTGATGTCGCCGCAAATGTCGGCAACATTGTGCAAGCAAGGATACCGGAGAGCAATCCTGCTGCAACTTTTTTAAACAATTTTGTTTTGTTCATTCTAAATCCTCCTTAATGATTTAAAATATGATTAATTTATTTTTTTTGCGTAAATTAAGTAAGATTATTTAAGTTTGTCGGACAAATGTGCGCCAACAACCTTTGCACCGTCACATCAGTTATCCAATGTGATTGTAAGTTCGTTTTCGTATCCCCTATGGTATGCAGCCATAAGAGTCTTTACGACTTTCCCGTTTACAGATACCGTAAGGTCATAGTCACCGTAATAACCTCTGATTTGTCCCTTACCTTCTGCATCGGTAACAGTAACTTCATCCTTTGTCCACCATTTATTGTAGAACAAATCTGCCCATACCTTACCGGCAAGCTTTAAGTTGAAGTTTGCATCATAACATACTGCCGGCGGTACCGGTGATGTCTTTTCTGCATATGCATCGGTGAGCCAGAACGATGTAACCGCTCTGCAAGCAGGGTGAGAGAAGAATGCTATAAGCGAATCTCTCGCAATTGCCGCCGCCATCTCCTGGTCAGGGGCACCTGTTGAGAACTCCGAAATAGAGCAAGCTTTCTCATACTCGTATGCGTATCTGTCAAATACCAAAAGTCTCTCGGTCGGGCGTATATGATTTGTACGCTCGGTAGGGGTTGTACGCACGGTAGTTGCCGCAGTGTGTCCCTGATTTGCAAGGACATCATAGTCTATATTGTTCTCCTGGAACATATCAAGCGTCTTCCAATATTTTTCGTTATCGGACTGGTTATCACAGAGGGTAAGGAGTACATAATCAGGCATAACCTCTTTGCACCACTTATAAACCTCCATCAAATACTCTCTGCCGAATTTATCATAAGTAACACGGTTTGTCATTTCGTTAGAGCCTTCAAACTCCACAACCTCAGGTACGGTCTTTACAAGTCGGTTTATATGTTCCTTAACATAATTCTCGAATGTGTCCCAATCCATATTTTCTGCCTGGTCAGGGCCAAAGAGGGTATACGGTCTGTCACCGTTACCGTCGGTCAAGGTAGGCATCCATGTGGAGTGCAGTCTGAAGTTCTTGATACCGAGGTTTGCACAGTCATCAAATATACGCCTTGAAATCTGTGGGTTGGATACAAACTCGTTCATTTTAAGTCCGTTACCGCAACCTACGGAGTTAAAGAGCGGTGCCAAGACCTTTACATCATCTTGTACATAACCGCCGTTGCCCGGATTCCAGAAGTCACCGTCGAGGGCTGCGCCTATCTCAAACTCATGCTCAAACATATCAAATTCTACGCTTGCGCCTTCAACAGGGTTACCATTCTTATCTACTACCTTTACCTTAAAGTCACCCTTACGAACTTTTTCAATTCTGTCAAGTGCTTCCTGACGCCACGGTGCATCTTTTGAGAGTTCCGGCAAAAGAAGGTTAGGAAGTTCATTTGCCTTTTTAAGCTCCGATACATCTGCATCATCAGGGAGCTTCTCTACTGTCCAATCGGCAATCTGGAATGTCTGAATTTCAAATCCGGGCTGAATACCGAAGTGGTTTGCGTTCTCTACGCCTGTCATAAGGAAGTGGAACTGACGCCACTCAACACCAAACTCTATCGTCTGAGACAAAGACTTAATCCAAGTAGGAATGTAAGATTCCTCACAATGAACATAGCACTTTGCACGGCCTGTATCTATGTTACCGCCGCTGACTGTCCTTGCCCAAAAGCTAATCAAGAACTTTTCGTTCGGGTCAACATATTCTTTAAGACGGGCGCTTGACTTACAAATCCAGTCAACTGTGTTTGTTGGCTTGTACCAACATTGAAGTTCAAGTGCCTTATCAAAGTCAACACCCTCATCGTCAATATCAACTTTGTTCCATCTACCGCACCACGGACCCGGATTATCGGGGATACCGCTTAAAAAGTCGTCCATGGTGTAGATTACTTCGCCGTGAGGGATGTTAGACTCGTCAAGTACAATCTCCTTTGTAAGTTCCTCCTCCGGAACATACTCAAAATCTTCAAAATAGTAAAGGTCATCAAGCCTGTTTGATTTTTCAAACTCTGTCGGTACAGGGCGGTGAACTGTAGACTTAAGCTCTGCCATTCCCGGCTTTATGCCCTGCTTGTCATAGTACGGTGCGGTCAAATCTGTCTTTTTTACAAGACGGATTGTACGGCCGTAGTCCTGCTCAATAACATGATAGTCTAAGGCATCGCCAACGAACTCAACAGGTACATACGAAGTGTCGTCAATTAACTGTGCCGGTGTTTCAAGCTTTTTTTCTACACCGTTTGCATAGCCGACATCACTGCCTATTGCAATGGTTGCAACCTTATCATTTCTTTTAAATGTTAATTCCTGCCTTTCGTCATTCCACTTAATTTCAGCTCCGATAGACTGTGCAAACGGGCGTGCGATTGCAAGTAACTGATAATTCGCACGTTCCAAAATCACAAGCTTTAAATCATAATCCTGCCACTTGGAGTTTACTTTAAGAGAAGTAACAAGCTCCGGCTGAGGTGTAGCAGCAGGCTCCTCCTCCGCAATAACGGCAGCAGGTATCAATGTAAAAAGCATTATAAGCATTGTTAAAAATGCAATTAATCGCTTCATCAATATCTCTCCTTTTAATTAAAGTCCACTACTTCTTGTAGAATATCGAACACTCGCTCGGATATTCAAGGTTACCTATCGCAAAGAAGTGGTCACCGATTTCTATATCATTAAACGATGCTGCCTGATACTGCTCATTCTCGGGGTCCCAATAACGAATAACCGCACTCGGGAAGAAGATACAGCTTATCTCACTGACAAAATCCTTATCCTCTTTGGTAGAAGATACATAGGAAATGTCAGTAGAAATAGGTGCTTCTGACGGTTGGTTCCAATAATAGCCTTTTATCTTCATATAGCCAAGTCGACTGTTAATCTCTACAACCTCACCGTATGTCATACCACTTTTAGTATACATAGCGGCTGAATTTGAATAATTTACAGGTGAGTATGCGGAAGGAATGCCTACATCCATACGATACATAACTTCCAAAAGCTCAATATGTGTGCCGTCAACCGATACCCTTACAATATCGCCTTGATGGATGTTTGTTTCGTTTACATAAGGTGTTTCCTTACCGCCCATAACCGGTGCTTCATAAGCAACCTTGTACGGAACTTTACCTAAGGAACCTTTGATATTATCCCATGTAAGTCTTTCGCCGTCTGCCTCAGGACTTGTAGCCCAAATGTCTTCCATAAGTCTTAAATCTTCATCAAAGGTGTAAGTTACATCATGATTTGCAAGGTAAGAGCCTAAATCATAACCCTTTAAGGTATATCCTTCTTCCTTCTTTAAGACTTTATCTACAATTACATACTTAGTTCTCTTTTCCCAGTTGTTCTTCTTTGCAATCATATCCGGATTTGCAACGATAAAGTCAACCGTTCTGCTGCCCGGGTAGCGATAAAGCTGTGCATAGTGCCATGTACGACCTCTTGAATAGTTATCGTCCCAGCCCCAAGCGGTACCTAAATGACAATCCTTATCGTCATAATCCTGTGCATCCATAACAAAGAATGGGATACCTCTGTTTGCAATCATATACTTATTCTCTGTTCTTGCTGTCTTTTGGTCTGCATGGAATAGCCACATAGGCCAGAACATATGAAAGAGAGTTTCCTTCTTCTCATCTGTATACTCAAAGTCCTTAATCATCTTGATTTTTGCATCAGGATGGTCCTCCGGCATTGACGGAACAAGAATCTTGTCAACCTTGCCGTCCTTGTTTGTTTCAAAGTAAATCAACTTTCTTGATGCCGCATCGGACTTATTCTTTTCGTCAAGCCATGTACGCTTTACGCACTCAAAGTTTGACGCATTATTAGTAGACCATACATAGAATGTCTTATATGGGTCTGCCGGTTGATTTGTAATCAAATCACCTGCCGCCATCTTTCTGACATTTACACCGTCCCACGCCTCTATCTCAGGTGTGGTATCGTATACTGTAACTGTACCGTCTGTATTCATTATCTTAAGTTTAAGTGTGTCCTTAAATGCACCTGCCACAAGACCTGCATTTATCAGGAAACCGTAGTTAGCCAATGCCTCACTTGCGCTATAGCCTACAATCTTACCATACTTGTCAAGCAAAAGCGTTACAGTCTGGCCAAGCTTTAAAAGACCTGTCGGGAAAGTATTTACTGAGTCATACTTTACATCTTCGATATAAATATCATAGTTTGTAGAGTCAATAGGCACATCAGGACGAGGCTCTACCTCTCTGTATCCCGGGTCAACCATTCTTTCAACCTTTACGCCTGCAAATAACATAGCCGACGGCATAGGCTCTGTGTCCGGAACCTTGTTGTCAATATACAAATTGCGCGCAACAAGGTCATCACTTTTAAGTGTTGTTTCAAGAACAACCTTTGTCCATTGATTCGCCTTAGCGGGAACATTTACGGATAATCTCTTGTTGTCCGCTTTGAGATTGTACTCTGTCTTCGTGTCGGTGAGCCACATTCTGAAGTTTACATCTGCGTTTATCTGGTCCTCCACCTTTGTCTTATCTTGAAGGTTCTTTCTGATGTTATACGCATATACCCAAGCAGTAATTCTGACTGTATCACCAACATTTATCTCATCGCCAAAGTATATATCCTCAAAGCCTGCCGCAGTAGCACTGCTTGCGTTATCACTACCCCAACGCACATCGCCACGGTCTAAGTTAAATACTGTATCGCCAAGGATAGCAGGACGGTTTGCGTCATTATAATTTGGATTAACATTTACAGTATCGGTCATACCCCAACTACCGCTTGTCTTCATCATATTTGTCCACTTACCAACGCCCCAATAGCCTTGTGAGCTTGCACCGAAAGCAGTTGATATAAGCTTAATTGTACGGCCGTCCTGCACCTTCTCGCCCTTGTAACCGCTGCACGCCTCATATGTACCGGGGGTTGCAGAGGTGCGGTTGAAGCCGTCCATATTAACTTCAATCGGGTCTACCCAATACGGTGTCGGCTCCGGTGTAGGCGTAGGTGTTGTATCTTCTTCATCGCCAATGTCCGGAACGATTTCCCTTTGATTTATAATTCCCGTAACGGTATTTCTTACCTGATAAATCTTAATCAAGTCTTCATCGCTTGACTTATAAACCATTATTACATCATTTGCAGATAAATCGGTAAGCGCAATCTCGCTACCGTCCTCTCCGTAAACGAATACCTTTCTGTCAGGTGCGTCATCATCGGATAAATCAAGGGTAGCATTATTGACAGCGCCGTTTTCGTACACATTATAAATGATACGCTTGTTATTATCGTCTGCCATTGCAACTACATAAGCGTCATAATTCTCTACAAATAAAACATTGTTGTCATTGTTCTTTACATATACATATCTGCCTTGATTTGTATTATTTTTTAAAAATTCTTGAAGGTCTGCACCTGTCGCAAAGCTCTCACTTTTACTGTTGTACATAACATTAGGATTTTTAGCAATAAGCTTCTTCTCTCTCTTGCCATTCTGATAATAAGTTATGCTGATATCAAAAGAGCTTGATACCTCAACAGAAAGAACATCATCAAAATCAATAACGGTCTGGTCCTCGTCATCTGTGATTAAGAAATACGCAACAATCTCTTTCTTTACAGGCTTGTCATCTAAGGTGTAGTAGAACTTTACCTTATAGCCCGTTGCGGATTCCATATTAAGCTTTGATGTATATTTTACACCATCAATAACCACATCCTCAGGGTCTAATTTCTGACCGCTTAAAGCTGTGGTATATGTAGCCTCAACAACGCCTTCATCCTTTGCAATTCTGTGATATTCGCTGAGAGCAGTTGCGTTCTCATTTACCGCAAAGAAACCGTCGTCGCCGTATACCTTCTTTTCCATAAGATTTGCATCTAATGCGTTGAAAAGAAGGATTGCCGTCTTCCAACGAGGTATAGCTGTGCTATAACCATTCGGGAAGCTTATTCCGTCCATAAGCTCAAGCTCGGTTGCAACCCTTAAATAACCCATAGGCCAACCGCCACGTTCTGCCGCCTTGGCTTCATAGCCAAGAGCACAAACAATAATTTTAATAGCCTCCTCGGCAGTAACCTCACCCTCAGGATTGAAAGTACCGTCGCCATTGCCATTTACAAGTTCAAGAGCGGTTGCCATATCAATGTATGACTTGCCCCAAAAATCATCGGCAACATCATTGTAGCTTACACTTTCAATTCCGGAGCTTACAGAACCCATACCAAGAAAACGGATTGCAAGCGCACTCATCTCCGCACGTGTCAACGTAGCATTTGGTGCAAAATCGCCATCTTCGTTTCCTTCCATAATTTTAAGTGCAGATAAAAGCTGTACCGCATCATCATATACTGTACCCTCGTATTCATGAGTTCTTGCAAGTGCAGGGCTATCTGCCAAAACTTCTGTATCAAGTGTTTCGTCCTCGGCAAAAGCTATGGTTGATACTGATGTCAACACCATACTAATTGCCAATAAACATGTAAGAAATCTTTTCATGCACACTTTTCCCCTTTTAACTCAAACATTCAAATAAATCACTTCATCGAAATGTCCATATTTCCGCTTGTTTCTTCTATTGTTCTATACATATCAAACAATGTATAATGTATTTGCAACACAAAATAATTTTATATTATTGCAAAAAGAGAAACAGTCACCCCTTGATGTTTCTTTTTTTGTACTCTTTTTCAGTATTTAAAGTACAATTTTATAACATCAAAATCGCAGTATCAACCCGGAAAGAATTTTCCGGGTTGTTTTACTGCAATAAAGGATTTAATTATTTATTGTTCTTTAAGAAGTTAGCATAGTCCTCATCGAGGTCCTTAAGTCTTTCTGCATAGCCAACCTTTTCAAGAGTTTCCAAGAACTCATTCAATGTAGGCTCTACATCAACTGCACCAAGTGCCAACTGCTTTTCATAGTTGCTGATTGTGTTAGAAATCTCAGTGTTAATCTGCTTCTTTGCAGGGTCTGTGATTTCACTCGGCAAGTATGCGTTTACAGGATAGTCCTTAGCTTCTTCATTGAAAGCTCTGAGCTTCTCATACTTCTCAGGATCATCCTTTGTGGTAAGGTAATCCAAGAATACATTACCAAGTGTCCATGAATTTGCATACATATCGTAACCGCTCTTTTCGATTGGCTCTACTGTCTTGTCGTCAATCTTCTTATAGTGCTTACCCTCTACACCATATACTACTAAGTTCTTTACATATGGGTCAGAGTTCAAGAGGTTGATAAATCTCATAACTCTTGCAGGGTTCTTACTTGTAGAAGATACAGCTGTCATAGAACCTGTACCTGCTAAGTAGTCGATAATCGGTTCTTCGATACCTACCTGTGCGAATTCATACTTGCTGTCGCCGAATAATTCTTCTACCTTGCCCGGCTTGATTGGCTGAAGCATAACGAATGTCTTACCTTCTTCCATTCTTGCCAATTGGTCAGTAGCTGTAAGTACATCAGGACGAACTAAACCTTCGTTGTAGAATTCACGAGCTGTTTCACATGCCTGCTTGTATTCAGGTGTAGCATACTTGTTTACAGGCTTGTTGTCATAACTACCATCTATGAAGATGTTGTTTGTAGTTCTAACTAAGCTTACAGGATCACCGCTACCGTATGCCCAGTCGATAGGATACTTCATATCAGGCTCATTTGCCTTAATCTTTTCGAGTACAGGCTTTAAGTCCTCAAATGTCTTATACTGGCTCATATCAATATCATACTTGTCAGCAATATCCTTTCTGTAAACCCAACCGTACTGCTGTGCCATTTCCTTGTATACAGGAAGTGCATAGAGTCTGCCGTCTACATAAGAATATCTGAGAAGGTCATCACCGATTTCACCGGAGATATCCTTTAAGTATGTGTTGGTGTAATCTGTCAAATCAAAGAATGCACCTTTTCTTGAGTTACCAACATAATCAAGTGCCCATCTTGCAACGAATGCCATATCGAAGTATTCGCCTGTGTTAATCATTGTAGACAACTTTGATGTGTACTGTGCACTCGGAAGGCAAATCATCTTAACCGTAGCGTTAATCTTATCCTTTAAGTACTCATTAAGAGCTGCTTCTACACTTGCTACATCGTTCTGTGCGTCAGCCATAATGTACCACTGGATCTCGTACGGATCTTCCGGAACCTTGTTTGGATCTTCCATAGCAGTTTCATTACTGCCACCACATGCGGTAAATAATCCGCAAAGCATTACTACCATTAAAAATCCGGCTAAAAATCTTTTCATAACTTTTACCACCTTTTTTATATATTTTTTTATTTTTTTTACTCTTTAACTGAACCTACTGTAAGTCCCTGGATAAAGTACTTCTGGAAGAATGGGTAAACAACAAGGATTGGACCCATTGCCACAAAACAGAGTGCCATACGCGCACCTTCTGTCGGAAGCTCCTTCATCATTGCGGTAGCCTGTGCCGCAAATTCAGGATTTTCGTTAATCTGCTGAATATTCTGCATCATCTGTTGAAGCAGGAACTGCAAATTATAGAGGTTGTGATTTGTGATATAGAGAAGCGGTAAGTTCCATTCGTTCCAATACATCAAAAGCTGGAACAAAGAGATGGTAGCAAGTGCAGGGAGTGCAATCGGGAATACCAACTGCCATAAAATCCTAAGCTCACTTGCACCGTCAAGCTTACCTGACTCTATAATAGCAAGCGGAACACCTGTCTTAAAGAATGTTCTGAGGATTACGATATTCCACGGACTAACCAATATAGGAAGAATCATAACCCAGATGGTGTTCTGCAAATGATAAAATCTTGTGATTACCATATAGCTTGCAACCTGACCGCCGTTAAATAACATCGTAAACAATATAAAGTATGTAATAGGCATCCTGAGCTTAAAATCAGACCTCGATAAAGGATAAGCAACATGCGACATAACCACTACCGAAATGATTGTACCTACTACCGAGTTAAATATTGTAACGCCATATGCCCTTAAAATCTTTGTTGCATCAATAAATATGTACTTGTACGCATCAAAGCTGAATTCTGCCGGCCAAAGTGCATAACCGTTCTCTACAATAGACCTTGTACTTGTAAGAGAGATACTAAGTGTGAGAAGTATCGGAAATATACAAACAAGTGCCATTATAATAAATATTACGTTTAAAACTACATTAAATTTCTTTCCCGCAATCATTAAACTCTCTCCTCCTTAGAACAATGAACTTTCGCCGCCGCTTAACTTATCGGTAATCGTATTTGCGATAACTACCAGTATGCATCCAAATACTGAATTTAAGAATGCAGTTGACGATGCAAGTCCCAATGTATCAGCAGAACCTGATGTCAGGTTTTTAAATATGTATACAGGGAGAGTTGTTGTAACATCTTTAATTGCGCCGGAGTTCATCGGCACCTGATAGAACAGACCGAAGTCACCGCCTAAAATGTTACCAACCTGTGTAATCAAGCTGATACATATCAAGGTTCTGAGTGCCGGCAATGTAATATGCCATATCTGCTGCGGAAGTGTCGCTCCGTCGATTGATGCCGCTTCGTAAAGCTGTGTATCAATACCTGCAATAGCCGCAGTATACATTATTGAAGAATATCCCGTCCACTTCCAGAAGTTTATGATGGGAAGTATATACGGCCAAGGCGCTTTTTCCGTATACCAGTTTACCGGCTTTAACCCAAGTGCCGGAAGAACCGCTCTGTTTAAGAAACCGTTTTCCATACTGAGGAGTGATAAAACAAGATAACTGATAATAACCATTGATAAGAAGTAAGGCATTATGTAAATCGTCTGATAAATCTTTTTATTCCACTTTCCTCTAAGCAAACTGATGAATATTGCAAGTGCTAAGTTGAATACTGTACCTAAAACAAGAAATGTGAAATTGTATCCAAGCGTATTTCTGAGCATCAATGCCGCATCGTTTGACTTAAACAAATAAGAAAAGTTTGCAAAACCGCTCCACGGACTGCCGAATATACCATCACGCACATTAAAGTCTTTAAAAGCGATAATGATACCAAACATCGGCATATATGCAAACATAAATACAATTACTATCGCAGGAATGGACATTCCAAAAAGCGGAAATTGCGATTTATTCTTTGTCATAAAATCCTTAAAGCCATTATACTTCTTCTTTTTCACAACTGTGTTGCCGGTTGCCATACATAAACTCCACCCTTCGTTTTACATTATTGTTTATTGAAAATTCCTAAACAAGGAATTAAAGTTATATAAAAAAGAAATATCAATAATTTGTTTATTGTAAATTGACATTTGTGCAATTTTAACACACAAATTTAATAGATACTCTCATAACTGATAACAAATTATCATATTTTATATCTACTTGTCAATAGTTTTCACAAAAATAACATTAAAAAATATTTAACAAAATAATTTTGTAGTATATTATGCACAAATAGAGGTTTTTAAAAAAGCCAAGAATCTTTTTTCATCACGTAAATTTTAAAAAAGTCCCGAAACGCCTGTTTAAAGCGGTTTTTTAAAGGTGAATTTAAGTTTCTCTTTTAAAAACATATATACCGCTATATTGTGTAAAGCAAATCAGCTTTACACAATATAGCGTATTTTTTTACTTAAAGCAATCAAAGAGCTTTTCGTTTTTATAGTCCTCAACAATAATATTTGTGCCAAGTTCTCTGTGAAGGCTTCTTTGTTTCTCTGCTTCAAGCGGCAATCTGCTTATTGCAACTGCGCCCATTTTTGCAGATGCGGATATTTCCGCTCTGCCATCGCCTACGACTAAAACTTCTTCGCCGTCTGCACCGAGGTTTTTAAGAAGCTTTTCCATAATCATATCCTTTGGAAGTTTTTCCGTCCATGTTGAACCGATTATATCTTCGACAAGCTCACCTTCTCCTATCTTATAGCCCAAGGTTTCAACCTCCTCGTGCATTCCCATTCCCTTTTCTACAACAGCACCTGTTACAAAATAGTTTTTGACACCGTTGTCTTTTAAGAACTTCATAAATTCCATAGAGCCTGAGATTATAAACTTATCCGGATTTGTCTTTGCTATTTCCAAATTCTTATCACGGCAGTATCCGTTAAGCACCAACTCATAAAGTTTAAATAATCTTGGTGTCTTTTCTTCTATGAGCTTCTGCATTTCGGGAGTTTCGGTCAAGTCATCGCTATATTCGTTACCTGCCCAAATTCTTTCGATAATCTCATCATTTACCTGCATATTGCAGTCCACTTTAACCGTTCCTTCCTGGACGCCACGACGGATTGCCCACTCCATTTGGGTAAGTGCGGAAAGTCCGGCAGACTCAACGCAAAATCTATCGGTTTCTTCAAGCGGCTTTTCTCCGGCTGCGTTAATCAACCGCTCCTTATTAGCCGCACTGTCAAAATCCTCCGGCAAGCCGTTTACTATTACATCATAAAGGCAGATGCTCATAACCGGCGGCCATTCTCTAATCAAAGAATGTGTACCGTCTATATCGTGAAAAGCGTATTTGATATTTCGTGTATCAAAGTGGTTTATAATTATATCCGAATTTGTATCCTTTATAGTTAACATATTACCATCCTTAATTTATTATAGTTTTGAAAAGTAAATTTTAGAATAATCCCTTATTGTTATCAATGAGGTTGCAAATTGTTGCCACACTTGCATGAGTATTAAGTCCGTCCTCAGGTGTATTCATACAATAATCAACCATCTTGTCAACAGTAGTAGAGATTACCTGAAGTCTTGTATCACTTGATGCGTAGTAGATAAACATATCACCGTTATCGTCCACGATTGCACCGTTCGAGAAGATACAACCTGATACATCGCCGTCACGCTCTGCACCCTTAGGAGCAAGGAAGTAACCGCCCGGTCTGTAAATAACCTTTGTAGGGTCTTCAAGGGATGTCATAAAGCAGTAAAGGACATATCTGAGACCTGTTGCGTGATTTCTTACACCGTGTGCAACGTGGAGCCAGCCTTCCTTTGTCTTAATAGGAGGAGCACCTGCGCCATTCTTAACTTCCTTAACTGTATGATATGTTCTGGCATCAATAATCTTCTCATCTTTTAAAACAGCATTTTCCATACTGTCAACAAAAGCAACACCGATACCGCCGCCTGAACCTACATCAATAAATCCGTCTGACGGGCGTGTATAGAGCATATATTTACCGTTAACAAACTCAGGATGAACGCATACATTTCTCTGCTGATTTTCGGATACAAGGTCAGGAAGTCTTTCCCAGGAGTTTAAGTCCTTTGTTCTGACGATACCGCACTTTGCAACTGCCGATGATGTGTCATCAACTGTTGTATCCTTTCTCTCACTGCAGAACAAGCCGTAAATCCAACCGTCCTCGTGTTGAGTTAATCTCATATCATATACATTGGTATCCATCTCGGCAACCTGAGGGAGAACGATTGGCTTTTCTCTGAACTTAAAGCCATCTACACCGTTTTCACTCTCTGCAACCGCAAAGAATGACTTTCTGTCCTCACCCTCAATTCTTGCTACCAGGACATACTTTCCGTCTAAATAAATAGCACCTGCGTTCATAATAGCATTTACTCTGATACGCTCTAAGAACTTTGGATTTCTCTCATATGAATAATCAAATCTCCAATTAAGCGGAACATCTTCACGCATAAGGCACGGATATTTGTATCTGTTAAATACGCCGTTTACACTAAACTTCTTCTCATTCTTTCTGTTTATTACCTCTTCGTGATTTTTGGTTACTTCCGCAACCCTCTGGTCAAAATACTCTCTCATTTCCTTTTCTCCTCCTATAGTAAATTTATACTTTTTCTAAAACAATCATTTCAGACGCACCGTCTTCGCTATCTGTAAACGGAAGTCCTACGTTCATAAGACTTTCTGCAGAATATACCTTGCTGCTGTTTACATCCTTATACTTGGCATCTGTATCAAGGCCGCCCATTTTAATTCTATGTACACCGTTTAACATTCTGCCTCGCACCGTATAATAGAACAATACCGCTTTTGACTTATCTTCGGAGACAAAGTTCCAAGCCATATGGTCATTCTCAAACGGTGATGCAAGTCTGTACATATCACCTTGTTGTATTGTATTCCTAATCTTCTTATAAGTTTTAACCTGCTCTTTTACTTTTTCTATTTCCTCATCTGTCAATGTGTTAAGGTCAAGCTCATAACCGAACTGTCCTGCCATAGCAACATTTCCTCTAAGGTCAAGCGATGTAACTCTGTGCACCTGATGATTCGGTACCGCAGATATATGCGCACCCATTGCACTTGAAGGATAACACATACTCGTACCGTACTGGATATAAATTCTCTCGATAGCGTCGGAGTCGTCACTTGTCCAATATTGTGGGAAGTAAGCAAGCATTCCGGGGTCAAATCTGCCGCCGCCGCCACTGCATCCCTCAAACAAAACATCAGGAAAATCAGTCGTCAGCCTTTCCATAACCTTGTAGAAGTTAAGGTAATATCTATGCGAAAGCTCTTGCTGATGCTCTGAGTCTAAATACATAGAGCCGCTCTCTGTCGTATTTCTGTTATAATCCCATTTCACATAAGTAATGGGAGCCTTGCTAAGTATATTTGCCAAACTGTCATAAACAAAGTCCGCAACCTCAGGATTTGACAAATCAAGGATATGCTGATGTCTGCTTTCACTCGCTTTTCTGCCCTTAATCTGTATCATCCAGTCAGGGTGCTTTTTGTAAAGCTCACTTTCAACGGAAATCATTTCAGGCTCAAACCACAAACCAAACTGCATTCCGCTTTTCACAACCTTTTTAGCTAAACTTTCCACGCCGTCAGGCAGTTTGTTTTTATCTGTAAACCAATCGCCGAGAGATGTTGTATCGTCGTTTCGCTTGCCAAACCAACCATCGTCCAAAACCATAAGGTCTATATCACATTCCTTTGCCTTTTTGGCGATGTCTAAAATTTTATCCTCATTAAATTCAAAATATGTAGCTTCCCAATTGTTAATCAAAACAGGGCGGTTACTGTCACGATACTTGCCGCGTATCAATCTTGTGCGATAGAGTTTGTGATATACTCTTGACATTTCGCCCAAGCCTTCACCGGAACGCACCATAACAAGTTCAGGTGTGGAGAACTTTTCTCCCTGTCCCAGCTTCCAACCGAAGCCAAACGGATTTATACCCATCAAAACTCTGACAGTACCGTAGTTATCTGTATCGGTAAGAGCGCTGAAATTACCGCTGTATATAAGACTGAGTCCGAAAACTTCGCCCACGGTTTCGGTAGCATTCTTTTCCGCAATCGCCAAAAACGGATTGAAGAAATGACTGCTTGAATTACGCTTACTCTCTATTCCTTGAAATCCGTACTTTATGGGATATTTATGAATTTGTCTTTCTCTTGCCCAACATCCGTTAAGCTGATACATCTCATACTTATCATTTTCAAAGAGTGAAAGCGAGCCACTGTATGCGTTGATAATATCCACCGTTTCCGAAGATGCGTTAGATATTTCAACTCTCTTTGTGATTACATCTAAATTATTAAATACTGTATAGAAAAGCTTTACATCTATATTTTTTACCTCGTCGGTAAGTGTAAGCTCTAATGTGTCTGCCTCCGACTCGTCCTCAACATATGTTGAAGGGAGTCCGTCAATGCTTGGCTTTCCTTTATAAATTTTATGTTCCTTGTAATTAAGCACAGTGACCTGAGAGCCATCTGCATATTTTGCATGGAATGCCGGCGTCTTTAAGTCACAACTTCCGTAACAGGGGAATTCCATAGGAAGGACATCAGATGATATCGGTTCTTCTTTTATATCCCATGCTGAAAAGCCTGCTTCCTCCGTTGTTGGCAAAAAATCTTCAAAGTCAAAAATATCGGTCAGTTTTTTTCCATAGTACATATGTATTAAGAAATTTTCTTTATAATATCCAAAGATGTATGAAGATTTGTTTGTCTGTAAATGAAACACTTTCTTTTTTGCATCGTATGTAATGCTCATTTGTACACCTCCTAAATTCCGCGCAAGAAATTTTCGTAAACTGTTGATATAAGTTCGTGTGCTTTTAAATTCGGATGACCGTTGTCCTCTGTAACGAAGAACTGTTTGTTCCTAATTTCCTCCGCTTTTTTACACATACCTCTTTTACTCAGAGTTGAGGAAATTTTTGTATCGCCAAGCAAGTCAAGGCAAGGAATACCCCACTTCTTCGAAACCTCGATAATAGCAACCCGGAAATCCTCCGACAGATATGCATTGCTCACCACCGTGCAAACCTTTGCATAAGGGGCATTTGTAATAAAATATTCAAGCACAATATTAAACGCACCGTAGAATGTTTTGTTTGTGGTATCATCTATGCTGCCTAAATCGCAATTAAACATATCGTTAAGTCCGAATTGCAACAGAATATAATCTGCGTCAAGCGGAACTTTTTTGTAACGCTCCAAAGAAAACGGAAATCTGAAAATTAAATCTTCTGCATTCGGGTCCTTGATATAATCCCTGTCAAGTGCTATAACCGAGCCGCATTTAGACTCATTTATAAGCTCCATATCATTTCTCTCTGCAATCCACCACGGGAAGGTTTTATACATTCCTCGCTTTTTGTCATAGATAACCGGACTATCTGTACCGCTAAGTCCGTTCTCATCCACATATCCCGAAAAATCGCCTTCGCAGAAGCTATCGCCGCATACAACCAACTTTTTTCCGTACAGAATATTGCTTTTGTTATCCATCGTATTATCCCCCTTAAATAGCTTCCGAAATCCTTTTATTTATCTCATTACGAATATTTAATATGTATTCACTATTTCTCGGATAATTGTCAAATCCATCAATATCATCAAGCATTTTAAGAACTTCTTCCCGTCCAACCAAACTTTCAAGCAAACGAAGTGCACGCATATCCTGAAGTCCCTCGTTAAAGACAAACAATCTGATAGACGGTACAACTTCACCTTCATTGTCCAAGGGATAGACAATAAACGCATCACCCGACGGGAACGCCGTAAGTGCATCGGTTACCGCATAAGGGTCAATAACGCTCCTTGAACGCTCACTAAGCCAAAAGTTAAATCCCCACTGCAAAAATCCCGTCACATTATACTTGTATAATTGATAGCCGAGTATACGATTTCTGTATGCAGGCATCGCCATAAAACGATTTGAAACACGCTCACCCTGGACACAACAGTAATATGTCCACAAATTTTTCACTTTGTTATCAATAAAGGGCATAATATGGTCATTACATACTACCGGATTATAAATCAATCCCTTTTCAAAGAATACATAATCCGATATTGCGTCCATCAACTTTTCTTTTTCAATATACTTTAAAACAATTTTTTGTACGCTTTCGTACTGCTTCTCGTGCTTTTCGTTTGGCTCGTCCGAAATATGAAACAGGCAGCGCTCATATACGCCCTTTTTCTTTAAAAAGTCAACAAGTGCAGGCAAGAAAGCCGAAAGAAACGCCCTATACTCCTCAGACAACGCTTCTTTGTCCCAACCGAAAATACGCTTATATTCTCCGTCTGCCGTTGCCATAATCTTAGGCGTATAATATGCACCCCACTGGGTAAAGAGATGCGCCATCTCGAAATACTCTATTCCGTGTTTTAAACACATATCAATAAAACGTCCAAGCAATGAAAAATCAAAAGAATACTCACCGTCGGTCAGTGTTACTCCCGTCAACTGATTTGTCATTCTCTCTGCACCCTCATCGGTATCAAGAGGAGGGGTAAAAATTGGGGTAAGAATTACGTTATAACCAAACTTTACATATGTATCCAAAAACTTCTCGTAAATTTCAAAATACTCATCACTTTGTATTTCTACATTATGCAGACTTGCGACAGAGTCGCCGTGAAACCAACCCGTAGTCTTTATATCAAGCTTTGGAAGCATTGCATTGATAATCTTGACGGTATATGTTAAATCCGCAAGAAGCTCATTTTCCTCGTTATATATTTTAATATTTATCGGATATTCGCCAAAAACTATACCGTTTGGCTCTACTGCTATCCAAAGAGCTGTTGCACGGTTATAAAACAAGGTGACCTTATTATCCCTTATCTTCTTCATAGGGTCAGGGAAAAGTCCCGGAGTCTTTGTTATATAATCATCATCATTTATTCCGGGATAGTGCGTCAGTTTTGAGGGAACATAATCAACACTGTATAATGTGATACAGTCCTTTATTTCAGAGTCTAACTCAATTCTGCAATTACATCTTCCCGTAAAGAATGAATGTCTTTCATCCTCCACCTCGCAGACGAGTTGGAATGAGTATATTTCGTTTTTGAAAAATGTACCTGACTTTTGCGCCGAAATATTTTCCGGGAAATCAAAGAAAACCTTTTCAAGACTACTGATAAATTTAAATCTGTTTCCCATACATTTCCCTCCAAAAATCCTATAACATCCTAATTTAGTATTATACTGAATTTTGCCTGAAAAGTCAATTAAAATATAGAAATTCCCGACAAAAATATAATATTTTGTCGGGAATATTTAATAAGTGCATTTTTAATTTTTATAAAAGGTTTTTTCTGTCATTTCGCAAAGATAATGGTACACAGGAAGATGAAGTTCCTGCACCTTATATGTTTCGGTTTCAGGAACTCTAACAGTCACATCACCGAGCCTTGATAAAACGCTTTCTTTTTCTCCTGTCAAGGATAATACTTTTGCGCCCTTAGCCTTTGCAACCTTTGCCGCCTGAACAAGATTTTTGGAATTGCCCGAAGTAGATATACAAATAAGCAAATCCTTATCCGTAGCGTATCCGTAAACCATTTGTGCGTACATTGTTTCTGCCGATACATCGTTTATAAATGCAGATAAAATAGCAGTTTGACTTGTAAGCGAGATAGCAGGCAATGCACCTTGAAGGTTATTGCATAACTCCTCCGCATCATCATAGCCCAAGCTTTTAAGCTTTTCTTTAAAGTCATCACCTACGGGACGCTTTAAGACAAAACCTTTCATAAGTTCGCCTACTATATGTTCGGAATCAGCACAACTTCCGCCATTTCCGCCAACCAATATCTTGCCTCCGTTTTTATATGTTTCTATAAAAAGTTTGAGTGCAGCCTCAATGCTCTCCTCACAACATTTAAGTTTTGGATACCTTGTATATAATTCGCTCATACTTATTCCTCCAATCAACTAATCTGCAACCAACGAAAGTGCCGCATAATCCCCAAGTTCTTCTTTAAGCATAGCCGGCACGATTTTGCAAGCCGTGCGTGAGCAGGATAAAGTTTCTTTTTTTATAACCCGCTCCATACTGTCACGAAGTAACTCCTCGCACCTTTGAAAGACAGAGCCGATAACTATCATCTCGGGATTTAGCATATCTATAATGACAGACAAGCCTCTGCCCAATCTCTCGCCGCAAATCCTGTAAACCTCCATTGCATCTTCAAAACCTTGCTTTGCACACTCCGCTATACTTTTAGCAGATATGCCGTCAATGTCAGCTTTGCTTTTGCAATAAGAAAGCGTTTTTCCGTCTTTCAAGCTATCAATAGCAACCATTCTGCCCAAAGCCGCAATACCGTTACCGGAGCAAAACCCTTCAAAAGAGCCTGCCTTGCCATAGCCTATCGGCCCGTCGTCTAAGAGCCTGATATGTCCTACCTCGCCTGCCATATCCGATGCACCTGTATAAAGACGCCCGTTTAAGATAAGACCGGCACCAAGACCGCTCCCAAAGGTGAGAAAAACCATATTTTCACACCCACGCCCTGCGCCAAACTTCCACTCGGCGACCGCACAAGCGTTTGCGTCATTTTGAAGGACAGCTACGCACTTATACCGGTCTTTTAAATAGTCGATAATCTTAACATTATCCCAACCGGGCAGATTTGGCGGCGACATAATGATTCCGTCTTTGGAGTTTAGCGGTCCGCCGCAGGATATGCCGATTTTTGAAAAATCGTCTGTCATTTCTTCGGCAAGTAAACAAAGTCTGTCTATCATCTCATAAGGTGATACGCTGTGGTCTGTTGCAATCACCTTTTTATTTAGAATTTTGATATTATCGCCATCGGATTTTCCAATAGCAACCGAACATTTTGTTCCGCCAATATCAAATCCAATCATAATAATCCCCTCAAATTATGCCTTTAAGCTTGCCCAATCGGCATTGAACTTTTCAATACCGCTGTCGGTGAGCGGATGCTTAATCATCTGCATAATAACTTTATAAGGAATTGTAGCAATGTCAGAGCCTGCAAGAGCGGCACGAACTGCGTCCTGCGGTCCGCGGATACTTGCGGCAATAATCTCTGTTTCAATCCCGTAAATATCAAAGATTTCTGCAATATCTGCAACCAACTCTGAACCATCATCAGAAATATCATCAAGTCTGCCAATGAACGGACTTACAAAGCTTGCGCCTGCACGTGCGGCAAGAAGTGCCTGTGTTGCGCTGAAAATAAGTGTAACATTTGTTTTAATTCCAATTTTACTGAGCTCAGATACAGCCTTTAAACCTTCTGCGCATACAGGGATTTTAATAACGATATTCTTGTGTATCTTTGCAAGCTCCTTTGCTTCTGCAACCATACCCTCTGCAACAGGTGAAATAACCTCTGCACTGATAGGGCCGTCTACTATACTTGTGATTTCTGCAATAACATCCTCAAATTTCTTGCCCTCTTTTGCAATAAGAGATGGGTTTGTGGTAACACCACTGAGGATACCAAGCTTTGCAGCCTCGCGGATTTCGTCTACATTCGCTGTGTCAATAAAGATTTTCATAAAATCACCCTTCTTAATATAAAAATTTATAATTTAATTCTTATACATACAGTATAAGACGGTTTGCCTTAGTAGTAAATATATTAAAGTGACATTTTTTTATAAATTATTGCCATTTTTCTTTACATTTTATAAAAATTGTAATATAATTTATAAAAAGTCACTTGTTTTCGGAGGTTATTATGACCGAAAAAGAAATTATAAGAGTATGCTCTGCCCTGAAAAAAATAACGCTTAAACCTATTATTTTCGGAGATATAAAGCTTGAACTTCTTGACATAAAGCGTGCCAAGCACGCACCAAATTGTGCTTATGCAACGCATCACCATCCTTGGTTTGAGTTTAATTACTTCTCATCAGGCTCCTTTACCACAGAAATAAACGGCAAAGTATTTATCTGCAAAAAGGGGCAATCCTTGCTCATTCCGCCCGGTGTTGCACACTCTCAGATAAGCGGTCCGAGAGGTGATGATGGGATTTGTATGAGATGGCAGATTACGCCTTCGCAAAATACTACCTCCGAAAAGACATATCGTTTTATTGAGGATATAAACAAACCAAGGACAGAGAGCCTTAATATAAACATAGCACCTATTTTATATTTAGGAGAAAGCAACCGTCTTAACTCGTCTGCATTTGCACACTTTGTATTCTCTATATTTGACAGTGAGAACTCTCAATCTAACGAAAGTGCGGAAAAGCAGCTGATTTCAAATCAGGCAATTTTATATTTAGAGGAATATTTAGGTAGCCAAATTACCTCCTCCGATGTTGCCGCCGCTTTGAATATGAGTTACAGGACATTGGCACGAACTTTTAAAAAAGAGACGGGCATAAGCATTATAGAAAAGTTAAATGAGCTTAGAATTAACAAAGCACGAAAGTTGTTACTCGAAACCGATATGCCTGTTTCCAAAATTGCCGAAGCAGTGGGATATATGAATGTTTACTACTTTTCAAACAACTTTAAAAAGTATACTCGTTATTCACCTACTGAATTCAGAAAAAGCAACACAAAATGAACAAGGATGTCTAAAAACTATTGTTTTTTAGACATCCTTGTTTTTTACAGATATATCCGTCATTGCTTCATGGTCAATATTACTGTCTTTGTACGGTGTAACTTTTATATAAGCTGCTTTATCGTTCTGCCGATTGCTTTTGCCATACACATATGTCCCAAATCATTTGGATGACAGTCATCAACAAAGAAACTGTCAAGAGCATCAAACTCATCAGGGAACTTACTTCCGTCTATGAAGTAA
>JAZLIC010000110.1:0-12438 GCA_045617225.1 Clostridia bacterium | reverse complement strand
AATGCGTGAAGACGGCATCTACCCCCAAAAATTACTTGATTGAGAGGTTTTCCCATGACAATACTTGTTACCGGCGGTGCAGGATATATCGGAAGTCATACTTGTGTTCAATTACTTGAAGGCGGATATGATGTGACGGTTATTGATAATCTTGCAAACAGTAATGTTGAGGCACTTAATCGTGTTGAAAAAATTACAGGAAAGGCAGTAAAGTTTTATAAAGAGGACCTCGTAAATAAAGAGGCTATCCGTAAAATATTCAGCGAAAACAAGTTTGATGCGGTTATCCATTTTGCAGGTCTTAAAGCAGTAGGAGAGTCGGTTGAAATTCCACTTTCTTATTATCACAATAACTTGTACAGTACCATTAACCTTTGTGAAGTTATGGCGGAATTTAATGTAAAAAAGTTGGTTTTCAGTTCCTCCGCAACGGTTTACGGCGTACCGAAAACTGTTCCGATAAGTGAGGATTTTCCACTTTCTTGCACAAATCCGTACGGTCGTACAAAGCTTATGATAGAAGAGATACTCCGTGACCTTGCAAATTCCGATAAGGAATGGGATATTGCAATTCTCAGATACTTTAATCCTGTCGGCGCACATGAAAGCGGAATGATTGGCGAGGACCCACAGGGTATACCGAATAACCTTATGCCATACATTGCAAGAGTTGCAGTCGGACAGTATCCGTATGTTCATGTCTTCGGTGATGTATATGACACGCCTGACGGAACCGGTGTGCGTGACTATATACATGTTAATGACCTGGCGCATGGTCATTTGTTGGCACTTAAAAAGATTTCGGAGCATACAGGTGTTGTTACATACAATTTAGGTACCGGTCAAGGATATTCTGTCCTTGAAATGATAAAGGCGTACAGCAAAGCTTGCGGTCATGATATTGAATACAAGATTGAGGAATGCCGTCCAGGTGATATCGGTGCTTGTTATGCAAATCCGCAAAAAGCATTTGAAGAGCTTGGATTTAAAGCAGAAAAGAATTTAGAAGATATGTGTGCTGACTCTTGGAGATGGCAACAGAAAAACCCCAAGGGTTTTAATGCGTAATTATAAGAAGCAGTCTTTTGGCTGCTTCTTGTTGCAAAGATTTTGAATTTTAGAGGTGAAACTATGACAAAACCCGGAAAATACAGGCACTATAAAGGGAATAAATACGAACTCTTATATATTGCAAACCATTCCGAAACCCTTGAAAAGATGGTCGTATATAAGGCTTTATACGGTAGCGGCGATGTATGGGTAAGGCCTCTTTCTATGTGGGAAGAAGATGTTATGGTTGATGGCAAAAAAGAGCCGAGATTTATGTATATCGGCGATGATGAAAGTTTTTAAAATATTTGAAACGGAGAATTATTATGCTATTAGATTTAAAACCAAGTGAATTAAAAAATTATATGGGCGTAAGCCCTTGCCCAAAAGATATTGATGAATTTTGGGATAATTCAATTACAGAAATGAAAGCGATTGACCCGGAGATAACGCTTAAAAAAGTTTTAGACTTTCCCAATGCGGAATGTTTTGAACTTTACTTTATAGGAATGGACGGTGCGAGAGTCTTTGCAAAATACGCAAGACCTAAAAATATATCAGAGCCTGCTGACGCAGTATTGCTTTTCCATGGCTATTGGGGAAAGTCGTCGCCTTGGTCAACACTTTTATCATGGGCAGGTCAAGGCTTTTGCGTTGCTTCACTTGATTGCCGTGGACAAGCCGGTAAATCAGAGGATGTAGGAGGGGTTATCGGCAATACTCTGCATGGCCATATTATCAGGGGACTTGAAAACAATGACCCTAAAAAGCTCCTTTACAGAAGTATTTTTTTAGATGCGACAGAGCTTGCGGGAATTATAATGGATTTTAAAGAAGTAAACGAAAATAGAGTTTCCGCCTTCGGCGGCTCACAAGGCGGTGCACTGACATTTGCTTGTGCAGCTCTTGAACCGCGCATTTACAAAGCGGCGGCTTGCTATCCGTTTTTATCGGATTATAAGCGTGTTTGGGAAATGGATATGGACGAGCGTGCTTACAAGGAAATTAAAGAGTATTTTCGAAGTTTTGACCCAAGACACGAAAGAGAAGATGAAATCTTTGAATTGCTTGGCTATATCGATATTCAAAATATTACAAAGCGTATTAAAGGAAAGGTAAAGATGTTCACAGGGCTTATGGATGATACTTGTCCGCCATCTACACAATTTGCGGCATATAATAAAATAACTTCGCCAAAAGATGTGACATTTTATCCTGATTACGGTCACGAAGATTTGCCTGATGTTGTCGAAACGGTAATGTTGTGGCTCTTGGAAAAATAATTATAGTAGGGGATTTCCTTGAAAAATAAACAAAAATTTTTAAACAATATTGCGTATTGCATTATATTTTTCGGAATAGCTTTTGTTTTATATATTAGCGGAGTCGGTTGTCCGATTAAGTTTGTGACTGGAATTTCTTGCCCCGGATGCGGTATTACCAGAGCCGTTATTTCCGCTCTTAAACTTGATTTTTATGACGCATTTTATTTCTATCCTCCGATTGTGTTGTTGCCGATTTTCACTATGTTTTTAATCTTTGGAAAACGAATGCCCGAAAAACATAAGAATTTGTTTTGTTGGGTGTGCCTGACTGTAATTATTGTTGTATATTTCATAAGAATGTTTGATTTACAAAACCAAATTGTGGTTTTTAGGCCAAGAGACGGTTTTGTATATAAGTTAATTTTTGGTGGTAGGTGATTGTATGTTAAATAAAGTTCTTAAAACGTCTTTTAAGCTTTATTTATACCATATTTTTTGTGTTATTTTGGCGGTTTTGTTGTTGTTTCCATTATTTAATTTTTCGCAAGAGAAACCATATTTGTTTAGTATAATAACTACGCTTATATACATTCCGACCTTGTATTCTATTATATGGCAGGTGGGGCGTGCGGACTCGCGCAAAATACCGGGATTTTATCCCGACAAACGAGTACCGCTTGCAGTAACAGGCGTAACCTTGATAATTCCGGCTTTGCTGATTTTACTTTCGCTTGCTTTGAAAATTAAAGTGGCAGATGGGGCTTATTTCGCCGATGTTATAAACGGCTCATCTCCGTTTATATTTGCGGACAATTATATAAACGGTGTTTTTGACTTCTTGATAAAGATTTGGTATATACCATTTGAGGCTTTTTTGAAGAATGATTCCGTATTATCATTTTTGTTAGTGCTTATAATTAAACCACTAATTATATTTATAGGCTACGAATTAGGAGTTAAAAGAATTCAACCTGACATCAAATTCTTAAATAATCTAATTTATAAAGATAAAAAATAAAGGAGGTTTTCGTTTAATGAAAACCTCCTTTATTTAATATCCTCGATGTTATACGGTGTTGTCTGATATACAAAATAGTTAAGCCAATTTGAATATAATAAATTTGCATGTGCACGCCATTTGACCATCGGCTCTCTGCTTGGGTCATCATCAGGGAAATAATTTTTCGGCACCTGAATATTTTCGCCCTTTTCCGCATCACGCAAATACTCTTTTTTAAGTGTATCGCTATCGTATTCGGAATGTCCCATAACAAAGAATTGGCGTTCACTCTTTGCTGATACAATATAAACGCCGGCTTCTTCGGACTCTGCAAGTATTTCAAGCTCCGGGACCTTCTCAATATCCGAACGCCAAACTTCGGTATGGCGGGAATGCGGTGCATAAAAAACATCATCGAAACCGCGAAGCAAGATTTTATGTTTTTTATCCGGAACGGCACTGTGCGGGAAAATACCAAACATTTTTTTATTTAAGTTATGTTTCTGTATACCATAATGGTAGTAGAGGGCAGCTTGTGCACCCCAGCAAATATGAAAGGTGGAAGTAACATTAGTTTTTGACCATTCCATAATTTCGCAAAGCTCATCCCAATAATCAACATCTTCAAATTCAAGGTGTTCCACAGGAGCGCCGGTTATAATCATTCCGTCAAATTTTTTATGTTTTAGATTGTCAAAAGTATCGTAAAAGGTTTCAATGTGGCTCATAGAAGTATTTTTTGACACATAAGTTTTTGTGTGCATAAAACTGATATTTATTTGCAGAGGAATGTTTCCCAGTACACGCAAAAGTTGAGTTTCTGTTTCAATTTTTGTCGGCATTAAATTCAGTATCACGATTTCCAAAGGACGAATGTCCTGAGTAATAGCACGGGTTTCAGTTATAACAAATATATTTTCGCTATTTAAAATACTTGTTGCAGGTAAATTATCCGAAATTTTAATTGGCACAATAACCCCTCCTTAAAATACAGTCTTTAACAAAAGTAAATTATATCACAGTTTTTCGATTAAGTAAAGCTTTTTTGTATATACTACATAAAATAAGGAGGTAAAGAATATGAATGATGAAAAAGATAAGAATTCTAAGGATAATACCACTGAAAAAATAAAAGAGATGGGGAGTATTGAAGTTGAAAACCATCGAGGAAAAATCCATTGCTTAAATATAATAGGCGAGATAGAAGGTCATATTATTCTGCCACCGCAGAGTAAAACCACCAAGTATGAACATGTAATACCTCAGCTTGTTCAGATAGAAGAAGATGACGAAATTGACGGACTTTTGATACTTCTAAATACAATGGGCGGTGATGTCGAAGCAGGTCTTGCAGTTGCGGAAATGATTTCAAGTATGCGCAAGCCAACGGTTTCCATTGTTTTGGGAGGAGGCCATAGTATAGGTGTACCGCTTGCAGTGTCCGCAAAATACTCTCTTATTGTGCCGTCGGCAACTATGACCATTCATCCGATACGTATGAACGGAACAATAATCGGCGTAAGACAAACATTTGATTATTTTACAAAGGTGCAAGAAAGGCTTATTAACTTTGTAGCGTCTAACTCAAATATTTCAAAGGACAGATTAAGAGAAATAATGCTTGAAACAGATGCTATTGCAAATGATGTAGGTACGATACTCTTTGGAGAGGAAGCAGTAGAATGCGGACTTATTGATGATGTTGGCGGAATTTCAAAAGCCATAGATATAATATATAAATTAAAAGCGGAATCAAGATAAATTTGATTCCGCTTTTGTATTAAATTTTATCCTTTTTTATTCCTATATCATGCCTGAAATGTGCGTCCTTAAAGCTTATCACGTCAACTGCACGATATGCGGCGACAATCGCATCATCTAAGTTTTTACCGCCTGCGGTTACGCCTAAAACACGACCGCCGGAAGTCAGAAAATCCTTTCCGTCAAATTTTGTACCTGCGTGAAACACAGTTGCTCCAAGACTCTCTGCTTGCTTTATGCCATCAATCGGATAACCGGTTTGATATTTTTTAGGATAACCGCCCGATGCCATAACGACACAAACATATGCATTATCGTCCCATATTATTTCAGTTTCCGCAAGGTTTCCGTCAATAACAGCGTTAAAAATGTCAAAGAGGTCTGATTTTAGGCGAGGCAGAACAACTTGTGTTTCAGGGTCGCCAAATCTGCAATTATATTCAATGACTTTTACGCCGTCTTTTGTGCTCATAAGTCCAAAGTATAAAACGCCTTTAAATGTTCTGCCTTCTTTATTCATAGCATCAATAGTGGGAAGGAAGATGTTTTCCATACACTCTTTTGCTAAATCGTCAGTATATATGCGGCTTGGGGAAAATGTGCCCATACCGCCGGTATTTAATCCCTTATCATTATCAAAGGCGCGTTTATGGTCTTGCGCAGATACCATCGGGCGTACAACCTTGCCATCGGTAAAAGCGAGAACGGATATCTCAGGTCCTACCAAAAATTCTTCAATTACAACTTTTGCACCTGCGTTTCCAAACATTTTATCATCTAAAATTTGATGAACTGCATTTTCGGCTTCATCTTTGTTTTGAGCAATAATAACACCTTTGCCAAGTGCAAGACCGTCTGCCTTAATAACAACAGGATATGAATTTTTTGAATAAATATAGTTCAGAGCATCATCGCTGTTTTCAAAAACCTCATAATCTGCGGTAGGAATATTATATTTCTTCATAAGTTCTTTTGAGAATGATTTGCTTCCTTCAATTATTGCCGCAGCACGGTTTGGTCCAAATGCACGAAGTCCTGCGGCTTCAAAGGCGTCAACCGCTCCTGCAACCAATGGGTCATCAGGTGCAACAACCGTCAAATCAACAGAGTTTTCCTTTGCAAAATTGATTAAAGCATCAAAATCCATTACGGAAATCGGTACACATTCTGCAAGTTGTGAAATACCACCGTTTCCGGGTGCACAATAAATTTTATCTACTTTTGGGCTTTCAGACAGCTTCCATACTATTGTGTGTTCTCTGCCGCCGCTTCCGATTACCAATACTTTCATCATAAATCTCCTTTGTATAAATTTTATTACTTCGCACGTGGATGCGAACGCTTATAAGTTTCTGCAAGTTTATTATTTACTATCCTTGTATATATTTGTGTTGTAGAAATATCGGTATGACCGAGCATTTCCTGTATCGACTTCAAATCCGCGCCGTTTTCCAAAAGGTGTGTAGCAAATGAATGTCTGAGCGTATTTGGGTTTATGTCTTTTTTGATTTCAGCAAGTTCTTTATAATGCTTTATTATCTTCCAAAAGCCTTGTCTTGACATAGGTAAACCGTTTAAGTTTAAAAACAAGGTGCGTTCCGACTTGGTTTTATCAATTTTAGGGCGTGCCTTGTTTAAATAATCCCTGACAGACTCTTGTGCAATTGTATAAATCGGAATTATCCGTTCTTTGTTAGATGATTTACACTTGATATAGCCTGTATTAAGATTTATATCATCAAGGGTAAGGTTTATAAGTTCACTGACACGAATTCCCGTTGCGTACAACAGTTCAAGCATTGCCTTATCACGATAACCTTTTTCATCAACGCATTTAGGTTGGGCAAGCAAAAGCTCAACTTCTTCACCGGTTAAGATTTGCGGAAGCTTTTTCTCCGCTTTAAAGCTTGGCACATCTTCGGTCGGGTCGGTTTTGGTTTTTCTTGTTTTAACAAGATATTTGTAAAAAGCGCGTATCGACGCTAAATTTCTGGAGATAGTGGAGGGAGATGTACCGCTTTTTTGCATAAATAGTAAGTAGTTCAAAACAGTTGTACTGCTTACCTTTGTAAAGTCGTTTATTTTCTTGCCCACCAAATACTCTTTAAACTTCACAAGGTCACGGTTATATGAATCAAGAGTATTTTTGGAAACTTTTTTGATATTTTTAAGATATGCAGAATAATTCTTTAAAACCGACTCCAAAATGCTCACCTCCGCAAATTAAAGTTTTCTCTTAGAATATTCTACATAAACTTTCGCTATTTTACAAGTGTTTTTTAATAATTATTCTATATTATTATTTTTATAAGTGTCGGAACAATGAATCCTTCAAATAAGCTTGTACATAAAACAAATAAAAATACAATAAAAAGCGGTTTCAGAGATTTTATGTAAAGTTTTTTGCGATTTTTGTATTCATTACCGTCCTTTCGTACTTTCGATATTTCATATGCTACGGACATTGTGAAGGCGCAATACGCAACGAGTGCTGTCATAAATATTATATTGTGCGGAAGAATTGCTATAAATGTTAAAAATGCACCTTTTAAAAAGTTGTACCTGATTATAAAGGCAATTAAAAAGCCAAGTCTAAAACTTCTGCCGCCTAAATGTAAAAGAGATATTGGCATAAGAAAAATTGAAAATTCGCCTATAAATATAACTAAAACCGTTCTGATGTTTTCTGCAAGGGATAATTTAAAGACTTCTGCTTTTGATACCGATTGCAGAGAATAGGCGGAAAAGAAATTGTTAAGAAAATTATTTAAAGCATCTGTTCTGCTTTCGTTTAGTATCACTGCGGTAATTATACCGATTAAAAATCCTGCCGCAATCACAAATAATGCCGTAAAATACCTGTTTTTATCTTTGCAAACTCTCTCTTTTAATTCTTTGATTAAATAGCTTTTCTTTTTCATCTGTATTGTCCTTTCGTATATTTTTTAATATATATATTGTTTTAAATTTTAAAAAATACCAATATTTATTTTGTTTGATTGTATTTAAAAGATATTTGTGTTACAATATATACGAAATTTTATTGAGAGGTAGTATAATGAAAACTGAAGAATTGCTTTTAAATTTAAGCCATTGTCCTGCGCCAAGCGGATTTGAAGATGCAATGGTTGTGCTTTTGAAATCATATCTTAAACAGTTTTGCGATAAGGTGTGGTCTGATAAATCAAAATCCGTCATTGGCTATATCTCTTGCGGAAAAAAGAATGCAAAAAAGCTTATGATTGATGCACATCTTGACCAGGTAGGACTTATAGTGTCTAAGATAAACGAAGATGGTTCTATTGAATTCAAAAACCTTGGCGGAATTGATTTAAGAATACTTCCAATGACTGATGTGATTATTTTAGGCGATACGCAAATAAGCGGAATTATTTGCTCTAAAAACGGAAAGTTCTTAATTGATACCGGATATGTTTTTGAAGATATTAGTAAAATTGTGAAAATCGGAACGCCAATCTTGCCAAAATCAAATTTTAATATGCTTTTAAATCGCACGGTATCCGGCTCTGCGATGGATAACAGAGCAGGCATAGCATCAGTTTTACTCGCACTTAATCAATTAAAAAATGCAGATATCTCTTATGACTTGTATATTCTTTTTTCTTCACAAGAGGAGCTTGGACTTCGAGGAGCACGCAAAAGCGGATATGATATTAAGCCTGATGCGGCGCTTTGTATAGATGTTACCTTTGGCAAAACCCCTGATACTAATGATGATACAGGAGTTTTCAAGTTAGGGTGCGGCAGTGTAATATGCAGAGGCCCCAACCTTGATAATCGAATTACAAAGGGAATTATCAATATTGCAAAAACAAATAATTTGCCCTTTGAAATTGAGGTCGCAAGTTCTTCAAGCGGAACAAATGCTTGGGCAATACAGGTCAGCGGAAACGGAGTACCCTCTGCACTTATTTCGATTCCGATAAGATATATGCACACATATGTTGAAACACTGGATTTAGATGATATTGAAACGGTTTCAAAAATGATTGCTTTATCAATTAAGGGAGGTGTTTTTTAGTGCTTAAAGAATTATCTGAGCTTAATGCCACATCGGGCGAGGAAGATGCCGTGCGTGATTATATAAAAAACAAATTCGGTGGAGAAGTTGATAAATTAGGTAATCTTTTTATTGATAATAACAGTGATACTCTCGTTGTTTCACACATGGACGAGCCTTCGCTTATAATTACAAAAATATTGGAAGACGGATATTTAAAGTTTGATATAATCGGAAGTCTTAAAGCCGAAAACTTAATTTCAAAATATGTAACAATCAATGGAATAAACGGCGTTATCGGCATCAAGGCGATACATCTTACAACAAAAGAAGAAAGAGAAAAAACACCTGAAATAAATGACTTATTTATAGATATCGGTGCAAAAAACAAATCCGATGCAGATAAATTTGTGATTCCGGGCGATAAAGCGTTTTTATGCAGTGAATACACAGAGCTTGGCAACAGTCGCATCAAAGGAAAGGCGTTTAGAAGCAGAATAGGTTGCTCTTTGATTTGTGAGTTACTAAAAGAAAATAAAAGCTTTGACGCACTGCTGTCTGTACAAGGCGAGGTTTACGCAAGAGGAGGAGAAGTAGCGCTTAAAGAGAAGGATTATTCTTTCGCTATTGTTTTAGACTGCATTGAAAATAATGATATAGTTTTAGGGAGCGGACCTGCGATTTCCTTGACATTTACAAACAACAACTTGACAAATAAAATAAAACACGCCTCAGAAAACGCAGGTATAAATATTCAATTTGATGTAAGCCAAAAAGAAAACTTCCTTGTCGATAAAATAAGTCGTAAAAATGACGGAATTCCTACCGTTTTAATCAGTCTGCCATGTAAAAATCTAAACTCCGGCAGTAATATCGCAGACAGAGAAGATATAAGCTCAATGTTAAAGCTTTTAACCGAATTATTAAGAGGTGATTACAGTGCTTAAAAAGTTATATGAAGCTATGCTTAGCAAGGATTTTTATAAAAGGATTGAAGATATTTTAAAAACCGAATTTAATGACTGCACAATCAAAGCTGATAACCTCGGAAACATCACTCTGCAAAGAGGAGAGGGAGGAGTAAAGCTTATATGCCCCCTAAAACCCATTAAGTTAATGATTACAAAAGTCGAAGACGAAAAAATAAAATTTATTACCGATGATTATATATCACCTAAAGCCCTGATAAACAAAGAAGCCGTCTTGGAAGATGGCACGGAAGGCTTGATTTTACCTTTGAAGGATACAGAAGGCGACCTAAATACAAAAGACTTGTATATTGATATAGGCGAATGTATGTCTGATGATGTAAAGCTGTATAGCTTTACAGAGATTATTGATGATTTTAAAAAGTTTAGCGGAATGATTTGCGGAAGTTTTGTATCGAATATTATTCCGGCATATGTTTGTATCAACGCTTTAAAAGCATTTTGTAATGATGAAAAGCCGTTTTCTTTAACATTTTTTGTTTCAAAAAATTTAAGCGAAAATATTATATCTGATACCGAGCCATATATTTTGTCATTCAGTGCAATGAATGAAGCAGAGGACTTTAACTGCGGAAATGGATGTGGTATAATATTTAAGAGCAAAGACACCATTATTGATGAAGCAATCAAAAACGTTGTACTTTCGGGCGAGAATGATTGCCAAATCATTGTGTCAAATGAAAATTGTACGCCATTTGGAGAAACGAGCATTAAGTTCAGAGGAGGAAGATGCGGAAACTTTTGCGTACCTGTGCGTGATATTCAGTCAGGTATGGAAAAAATTTATCTTAAAGATGTTGAAAAATCAGAGAAATTGTTATTGAAAACTATATCACTTTTGTGATATAATATCTTTATATAATGTAAAACTTTTTTGAAAGGACAGATAGTATGAAAAAGAAATTGATGCTTGGTAACGAGGCAGTTGCACGCGGTTTATACGAAAACGGAGTGCGTGTATCAACTGCTTATCCGGGAACACCGAGTACGGAAATTACCGAGTTTGCGGCAAAGTATGAAGAAATATATGCAGAATGGGCGCCTAATGAAAAGGTAGCTTTGGAAGTTGCAATAGGTGCATCAATAGGCGGAGCAAGGTCATTTTGCGCAATGAAGCATGTTGGTTTAAATGTTGCGGCTGACCCATTGTTTACAGTAGGTTATACAGGTGTAAACGGCGGTCTTGTAATTGGCGTAGCAGATGACCCAAGTATGCATTCTTCGCAGAATGAGCAGGACAGCCGTCATTATGCCAAGGCTTCAAAAATACCTATGCTTGAGCCTTCTGACAGTACCGAATGTAAGGAATACATAAAATACGCTTATGAAATCAGTGAAGAATACGACACACCTATGCTTTATCGTTTGTCTACACGTGTTGCACACTCACAAAGCCTTGTTGAGCTTTCGGAAAGAGTGGAAATTCCGGTTCGTGAATATCAAAAAGATATTTCTAAGTTTGTTATGATGCCCGGAAACGCAATTAAGCGTCACCCTGTTGTAGAGGACAGAATTCAAAAGCTTTCGAAGCTTGCCGAAACAACACCGCTTAATAAAGTGGAATACGGTGATACAAAGATAGGTATTATTACTTCGGGAATGTGCTATCACTACGTTAAAGAAGCTTTCGGAGAGAGCGTTTCAGTGCTTAAAATCGGTATGATTTATCCGCTCCCTACGGAGCTTATCCGTGAATTTGCGTCTAAGGTTGAGAAACTTTATGTGGTAGAAGAACTTGACCCGTTTATTGAGGAACATTGTAACAATATCGGCGTTAAAGTTATTGGAAAATCGCTTTTCCCGATTTGCTATGAGCTTAGTTCCAAAAAAATAAAAGAGCTGATTACAGGCGAAAATTCTGTTGACTTTGCAAAATCAGATGAAGAAGTTCCCGTTCGTCCGCCGGTACTTTGTCCGGGATGTCCGCATCGTGCAACATTCTATGTTTTAAAAAAACTTGGCGTGAATGTTTGCGGCGATATTGGTTGCTATACTCTTGGCGCAGTTGCTCCGCTAAGTTCAATTGATGCAGTTGTATGTATGGGCGCAAGTGTCGGTATGTCATTTGGTATGTCCCTTGCAAGAGGCAAAGAATTTGCAAAGAATACCATTGCGGTAATCGGTGATTCAACCTTTATTCATTCAGGTATCACCGGCTTGATTGAAATTGTTTACAATAAGGGTATAAATACCGTGATGATACTCGACAACTCTATTACAGGTATGACAGGTCATCAGGATAATCCTACAACCGGCAAAACTTTAAAGGGAGAGGCGACTAAGCAGGTTGACCTTGAACTTTTGGGCAGAGCAGTCGGTATTGACAGAATTCGTATTGTTGACCCATTCAAT
>JAZLIC010000109.1:0-5943 GCA_045617225.1 Clostridia bacterium | reverse complement strand
AATATCATAGCTCTCAATCCTGAAAGGCGGCGTATTTAATTTTAACAAAGACATCAAATCGGAGAGAATTAAATTCTGTTCGGTTTGCTCTTTATCCCTCTTAAATCTGTGTAATCTAAGCGTTTCTTCAGCATTTTTATTTACCATCTTTACCATTTTGCTTTTCTCGCCTCTGCTTGGCACAAGCAAGTTTATTTTATGACCGACTTTTTCGGAAAGCCATTTTTCTATTTCTGCAAAATCTTCAATTTCGGTCGGCAAGAGTATCTCTTTTGGAATATTTGTTACTGTAAAGTAGTATTGCTTTACAAATGCAGAAATCACATCTTTGGGCAAATCTTGAGTGTTTTCAAAGATATAGTGTTCACATCCTATCATCTTGCCGTCACGCATATAGAATATCTGCACGCAAATATCGTTTCTGTCCTTAATAAAACCTATTATATCCCTGTTATTCTCTTTTGTTGATATTATTTTTTGTTTTTCGCCGAGCATTTTAAGGCTTTCAATTCTGTCACGGCAACGGGCGGCGTGTTCGAATTCAAGTGCATCCGATGCCCGAAGCATCTCTGCATGCAGGTCATCGATAATTGACTGATATTTTCCGTCAAGCACATATTCTATTTGTTCAAAAACCGCTCTGTAATCTTCTTCGCTTATTTTGCCGTCGCATGGGGCACTACATTGATTTATATGATAATAAAGACACGGTCTGCCCTTCCCTATATCTCTCGGCAAAACTTTATTACAGGTACGCACTTTAAAAAATTTTTTAATGGTTTCGATAGTATCTTTAATATTTTTTGCACTCATATAGGGGCCAAAATATTTTGAACCATCTTTTACAACACGACGTGTCATATATATTCTCGGATACCTGTCCGCAGTTGTGATTTTTATATAAGGATACTGTTTATCATCTTTAAGCAGTATATTGTATTTGGGACGATATTTTTTGATAAGATTACATTCGAGTATAAGCGCCTCTACTTCGGTATCGGTAATCATATAATCAAAATCATATACCTGCTCCACCATTGCAAGTGTTTTTGGGTTATGGTTTTTAAGATTCATAAAATATGAACTTACACGATTTTTAAGCGCCTTACTCTTACCGACATATATTATCTCCCCACGGGCGTCCTTCATAAGATATACACCGGGGCATAGAGGTAGCTTGCTTAGTTTTTCTTTTATAACTTCAAGTCTGTTATTCAAAACAAACACCTCCCTTTTTAAATCAATAATCACCATCTAATCAAAAAGAGCATACTGTATGCCGTAGATGCAACAGTCTGCTCTTTATAACACAGGTTTTAAACTACGCAATGTTTGATGAAATAAGCTCCACCAAATCATTAACTGCCTCTTCTTCGTCCGAACCTTCTGCAATAATGGTGATGTTTAATCCCTTTGTAATACCGAGAGATAAAACACCCAATAAACTTTTTGCATTAACACGGCGTTCGTCTTTTTCTACCCAAATACTTGACTTATATTCATTTGCCTTCTGAATAAAAAATGTTGCCGGTCTTGCGTGAAGTCCAACTTGATTTTGGACAACAACTTCTTTCATATACATAATACCGCTCCTTTGTACTGCTTATCACATCAAATGATAACACTCTTATAATACTAAAAAACTTCGACTTAGTCAATAGTTTTTTATATTTTATACTAATCTTTTTTTCAAATTTATTATATTTAAACAAATTTATTATTGTTATTAAATTATAAAATGTGAAAGATGGTATTATATATACTTTTTATCGGTTATTATGGCGTTCATAAATTACTTTTCGGATAAATTCCAGAGGGAAAATCGAAAAGGCTAAAAGCAATACTAAGCACCATTCGCGAAGGTTAAGACCGGCGGTGCGAAGTATTTTGCCTCCGTAATATGTCATAAATAACTGAACAACGCTTACTATTCCCATAACATATAAAAACTGTTTATTTAAACTTAAATTTTCAAATATATCCATACTGTCCGCCCTGGCGTTAAAAGCATTAAAAATGCTTATAAACACAAAGAACGTAAAGTATCCTGTATAAAAATAAATGTCTGTTACACTCCATCTGAATATATTATGTATGCTCGGCGATATAAATATAAACAGACTAAGAGCGGATATATAAAGACCGTCAACTATAATTCCGCCCCACATATCACTATCTATTATACTTTCATCTCTTTTCTTCGGCTTTTCAAAAAGATAGCGTTTAAGCGCAGGCTCGCCGCCAAATGCGATTGCCGCCAAGCTGTCCATCATCAAGTTCATCCATATCATTTGAGAAATATTGAGCGGTTTTTCAATTCCGACTATAGGTCCAAGCATAGATACAGCTACTGCCGCAACATTTATCGTGAGTTGAAACCTTATAAATTTTTGTATACTGTGAAAAATTGTTCTGCCATATAAAACCGCATTTTTGATTGAAGAAAAGTTGTTATCTAAAATAACAATATCTCCTGCCTCCTTTGTTACATCAGTTCCTCCTCCCATCGCAAAGCCTACATCGGCACGTTTAAGTGCCGGCACATCGTTTACGCCGTCACCGGTCATACCTGTTACCATACCGCGTTCTTGCGCTAATCTTACAAGTCTGCTCTTATCGGTCGGAAGCGCACGAGATAAAACTCTGAGTCTCGGCAGAATATCTTTTACTTCCTCATCGCTCATATTTTTAAGTTCTTCCGATGTAAGCTCCAAGGTGTTTTTACCATCCAAAAGTCCGATTTCCGCAGCGATTGCAGAGGCGGTTTCTTTTTTATCGCCTGTTATCATAACGGTTTGTATGCCGCCCTTTGAAAGCTCCCATATTGTATTTCTTGCCTCACTTCGTATAGTATCGCCCATAGAAATCAAACCTATAAGCGTTAAATCGTCAGGAATTTTATCATTAAAATCCGTTTTCGTGGTTGCAAATGCTAAAATTCGTTCTGCTCTTTTCGCTCTGCGGTCAATTTCTGCCGTTATTTTAGCTTTGTTTATAAATTCATGTTGTGTTCCGTCTTCTCTGTAATAAGTCCTGCAATGTTCTAAAATCACCTCAGGAGCGCCTTTTATAAGCACAATATCTTCACTTTTGATATATGCCTTTGAAAACTTGTATTCACTTGAAAACGGAATAAAGTTTGTCCTTTGTGTTTTTGAATCTTTTTTAGGTATATGCAAATACTCAATAAGTGCCTTTTCTGTGGCATTACCGCCTATTATTTTTTTATTTATAACAGCTGCCGAAGTGTTTTCCATAATTGAAAGCGTCAAAAGATTTTTTATACTTTCGGGAATAGCACTTAAAGTTGTATAAGTATTTCCTTTGCCGTCTAAGAAGTCTGTAACTTTAAGCATGCCTGTTGTGATTGTACCTGTCTTATCTGTAAATAAAATATGTAAATTGCCGGCTGTTTCTATACCTACCACCTTTCTTACCAAAACATTTGCTTTAAGCATCTTTCGCATATTTAAAGAGCATACAATCGCAATCATTAGCGGCAACCCCTCAGGCACCGCTACCACAACAACTATTATTCCGAGAATAACCGACTCCACAATATCGGAAAAAACTGTCGCAGTATCGTTGAAATATGCCGCTATATTTGCCCAGTCAAACCCACATTCAAGAAACGCATTCTGAAAAAATGATATAAGAACTATTAAAACCGCACTTATATATCCGAATTTACTTATACTTCCGGCAAGTTTTGAGAGCTTTACAGTAAGCGGACTTTTGATATCCGTTGTCTTTGTTTCTTCTGCCATACGCCCATAAGATGTCATATCGCCTACTGCATCAACACGCATTTTACATTCACCCGAACAGACAACAGTGCCACGATATAAATTGCTTGAATTCCAAAAATCAACAAGCTTTGACGGTGGTTTTACCATACCACCTTTTAACCATTTTTTACACTCTTTGCTCTCTCCGTTCAGTGCGGATTGATTAACCGAAATTTCTCCCGATACAAGTTGACCGTCTGCCGGTATAATATCACCTGCCTGCAAAAGAACAATGTCATTTACAACTACATCTTCTGCGGAAATTATGCAAAGTTCATTGTTTCTGTAAACCTTACATTTGATTTTTGCTGCCTCCTCCTGTATTTTTTGGAAGGTGTTTTCGTTACTGTATTCCGAAATTGCACTTACCAAAGTTGCAATAATTACCGAAAGCAAAATTCCTGCACATTCATACCAATCCACCTTGCCCAAAAATGTAAAACATACATTTATTCCTAAGGCTACCAGCAAAATAATAATGATTGGGTCATCAAAATTACCCCAAAACACTTGCCAAAATGTAGTCGGCTTATGTGCTGTAAGTATGTTTTTACCGTGTTGAGCTTCAGACTCCAAAACCTCTTTATCACTTAGTCCGCAATATTTGTCCATTTATCCTTCTCCCTTGAAATTTTATCTTTCTAAAATTTATGCGGACAAGATTTAAAATATACAAAAAAGAGCTGTAAAAAACGATTTGTTTTTTTAAGCTCTCTTTTTGTTAAACTTACTTTATTTTACGATTTCCGGCTCATATTCCGTTGACATTGAGTCCAAATCATCCCAAACCATAACCTTTACATTCGTATATTCTTTATCGGTGGTAAAAATCAATTCCTCGCCTTCATATATCGCCGTTTCAAAGCCGACGATTTTACCCTTGTTATACAGAGCAAGGATTACCGTCTTTCCTACCTTAACCTTTTTAGGCTTTATCGTAAATGTCCTGCCACCGTTTGAAACCGTCGTTTTGGTGTGTGGACCGGTAAACACAATCTCCGCAAATGTCAAACACTCGTTTTCGATACCAATCTCAATATTTTTCCAATCATTTTCGCTTCCGTTATAATAAACCGTTGCAAGATCGTAGCAATCGTAAAACACATGATGTCCAATGATTGTGACACTCTTTGGTATTGTAATGTTTATCAGGCTACTGCATTTGGAAAACGCATAATCTCCAATGCTTGTGACAGGATAGCCGTTAATTTTTGTTGGTATTTCCACTGATGTTGTGGATTCATCGCAATCGGTGATGGTGACTTTGTCGCTTGAAATCGTGTAGGTCAAATCGCCGTAGGTACCACTCGAAGCAGGCTCCGGCGTTGGGGTTGGCGTTGGTGTAACGGAGCCTGCCACTGTGTACGGAACGGCAGCTGTACCGTCACCGCCTGAAAATTGCACAGATGAGAGATTAAGATAAAAAGCGGGCCGCACGCCGCCGTATCCGTAATATGTACGGTAGAAGTCGAACTCGAAGCTTACAAAGCCGTCGGAATCGACATAGCGCACATCGCGGCTAGCGCCTCTATCTGCATTAGGGGAACCAAGCCACGACCACCACTTCGTGGTGGATTTTAATGATCCAGATGTATACTCCGAATTTTTAACTGCCTCTGCCGTAGGTGTGCCTATGTAATAATCACTTCCGAGGGTAGAGTCGTTATTATACACTGTGTTTATCTGCTTTACATCCGGCAGGAATATTTTATCTGTCAAGTTTTCGCTATATGCAGTAGAGTAATTTTGTACTACATCTTTTATATCAGAGTCATACTTGTGGTAGTTTGAATTATAATTGTTATTATTTGTGCCTGAATATTCATAAGCATCAAGCAGCACCTTGTGTGATACCGGTGCTATTACACTTTTCTCTGCCACAGTAAAGTTTGTCAAAAATCCGGCTTCATCTGCATAATCATTATAGCCTTTCCAAACATGGGCATTATCCGGCGGATTGCCGCAACCCCATACCACATTGCCGGCAGTTGCATCAGAGTTGAGCCAATCACGCATATTGGAGTCGCCCCAATAGTTAGAGCCATCCTGTCGCCTGTAATAGCCTTTTGTGCCACTATAACAATATCCTCTGTTATGCGAGCCTTGGGTATTATCACCGCTTGCGTCAAAGGGCTTTAAGCAGATAATTCTGTCC
>JAZLIC010000108.1:0-3824 GCA_045617225.1 Clostridia bacterium | reverse complement strand
CAAAAGGGAAAATAAGCGTTTGTTTTTTGTAACAAATTACGATTTTTTGAAAAATATTTGCATAATTAAAAAAGTATGATATACTATTATGCAGAGAATGATAAAACCGGCATTGTGTCGTATGAAAGGAGCAGAATATATGAAGTATTCAAGCGAAGTAGAAAATATGTGTCCTTTGGCAAAAGGCGCATACCACGGCCCTGCACCTATCCCGCAGGAGGGACAGTGGACGCAGGCAAAGCAAATCACCGATATTTCAGGTCTTACACACGGTATCGGTTGGTGTGCACCTCAACAGGGAACCTGTAAGCTTACATTAAATGTAAAGGAAGGTATCATTCAGGAAGCATTGGTTGAAACCATCGGTTGCAGCGGTATGACACACTCTGCCGCAATGGCATCTGAGATTTTGATTGGCAAAACACTTCTTGAAGCTTTAAATACCGACTTGGTTTGTGACGCAATCAATACTGCAATGAGAGAATTGTTCTTGCAGATTGTTTACGGACGCACACAGACTGCGTTCTCAGAGGACGGTCTTCCTATCGGCGCAGGTCTTGAAGATTTGGGCAAAGGCCTCAGAAGTCAGGTTGGTACTACATACGCAACATTGGCAAAGGGCCCCCGTTATCTTGAACTTGCAGAGGGTTACATCACAAAGATTGCAGTAGACGAGGATAATCAGATTATCGGCTACAAGTTTACACACCTCGGCAAGATGATGGAGATGATTGGCAAGGGTATGGACGCTAACGAAGCGCTCGAAAAGGCAAGCGGTCAGTACGGCAGAGTGGATGATGCGGCAAAGCTTATCGATCCACGCCACGAATAATAGAGGGGGTTTCTAAAATGGCTTTATTTGAAAGTTACGAAAGAAGAATTGACCAAATCAATGCAGAACTTAAAAAGCACGGCATTGCATCTTTGGAAGAAGCAAAGCAGATTTGCGATGACAAGGGCATTGATGTATACAATATGGTAAAGGGAATTCAGCCTATCTGTTTTGAGAACGCTTGCTGGGCATATATCGTTGGTGCGGCAATCGCTATCAAGGACGGCGTTACAAATGCGGCAGATGCGGCAGAGAAGATTGGTCTTGGACTTCAATCCTTCTGTATCCCGGGTTCTGTTGCAGATGACAGAAAGGTTGGTATCGGACACGGTAATTTGGGCGCACGCCTTTTAAGAGAAGAAACAAAGTGTTTTGCATTCCTTGCAGGACATGAATCTTTCGCCGCCGCTGAGGGTGCTATCGGTCTTGCACGCAGTGCAAACAAGGCAAGAAAAGAGGACCTTCGTGTTATTCTTAACGGTCTTGGTAAGGACGCCGCACAGATTATCTCTCGTATTAACGGATTTACTTATGTGCAGACAAAGTTTGACTACTATACAGGTAAGGTAGAAATCGTTAAGGAAACTGCTTATTCTAAGGGCGAGCGTTCAAAGGTTCGTTGCTATGGTGCAGATGATGTTCGTGAGGGCGTTGCTATTATGCACTTAGAGGGCGTTGATGTTTCTATTACAGGTAACTCCACAAACCCAACAAGATTCCAGCATCCTGTTGCAGGCACATACAAGAAGGAATGTATCGAGCAGGGCAAAAAGTACTTCTCGGTTGCATCGGGCGGCGGTACAGGTCGTACCCTTCACCCTGACAATATGGCGGCAGGTCCTGCTTCATATGGTATGACAGATACAATGGGCAGAATGCACTCCGATGCTCAGTTTGCAGGTTCATCTTCTGTTCCTGCACACGTTGAAATGATGGGCCTCATCGGCGCAGGTAATAACCCAATGGTTGGTATGACCGTTGCGGTTGCAGTTGCCGTTGAGGAAGCAATGAAGAAGTAATAAAAAATCGGCATATTTTTCAGGGCTGCCTTTTGGCAGCCCCTTTTTTGTCTTTACAAGCTATGTTTTGCCTGTCGAGCAAATTATTTTTGACAAATAAAAATAAATAAAGTATACTTTATTTGTATTATAAATTTTAACAGGGGGATTTATTATGAAAAGTACAAAAAGATTGATTTCCGTTCTGCTTTCGGCAGTTATGCTGGTATGCACAATGCAAATCGGTATTATTGCGGCGGAGGAAACAGAAATCGACATTGTGGAAATAACTGATTATGTATTTCCTTGTCACGGCGAAAAGAAGCTGCTTACAGCCGCAAATACCGCAGACGAAGGTTACAGCGTCACAAAAATAATCTACCAAAGTGGCGATACCGCAGTAGAAGCTCCGCTTAATGAAGGTGATGTAATTACGGTAATTTTTGATGTTAAATGTAACGAGGGCTATAAGTTTGCACCTGATGTTAAGGCGGTTATCGGTGACAGTACAAGCAAAGCGGCAGTTGCGGCAGAGGATAATACCTGTCGTTTCAGCTTTGAACATACCGTTGTTATAAATCCGGATAAGGTGTTAAAGAAGGCAGAATTTGATGTTGGTGACTTTATTCTTACGACTCTGCACCCTAAGACCTTTGTTTCAATAACAACAGGTATAGAAGCCGGCAATATTACTTGGGAGCCGAAAGACGAAACCATAGAAGAAGATAAAATATATTCCGGCACTGCAACGATTAAGGGAGTTGACGGATATACGTATAATCCCAAAACTCTTGTTGTGACCGTAAATGGGAAAATTGCAAAGATTGCAACGAAAGGTTCTGCCGATTATATAAAGTTTGAGCTTGCCGGACAGGACGCTTCAAAAGTAAAAAAGAAGGTTCAGGCTTCGTCAGAGGAAGAAAAAGCAGTCGAAAAGAGCGAGACGAAGGATACGCCTGATGCAATGCAGACTAAGGCGGAAGAATATATATTTCCGTTTGAAGATGTTTCGGCAGAGGATTGGTTCAGAAACGATGTTGAGATTGCCAACAAAAACGGACTTGTAAGCGGTAAATCCGATACGATATACGCACCTTATGATAATATGACATATGCGGAAGCGGTAAAGCTTGCGGCGTGTATGTATCAGCTTTATTATAACGGCAAGGTAAGTCTTGGCAACGGCACAGATGAGTGGTACAGTACATATATGGCATTTTGTCTTAAAAAGGGTATTATAAGCGAGGATTTAAGTGCAAAAGCAGATGAGAGTATCAACAGAAGTAACTTTGTAAAAATATTCTATGCATCGCTTCCGTCAAGCAGATTCGCAAATAAAATCAATGATGTAAAAGATAATGCAATCCCTGATGTAAAGAAGGACGACTTTGCGGCAAAGGAAATTTACGCATTCTACCGTGCCGGCATTTTAACCGGGAACGATGAATTTGGAACATTTAATCCAAGCAGTAATATTAACCGTGCCGAGGTAGCGGCTATCCTTACAAGAATGTTTGATATGACGGCAAGAAAGAAAATTTAAAAGTTATAAAGAGAACAAAAAAGCGCTTCCGCAGAAGTGCTTTTTTATTTGGAGGAGAGGATGGGATTCGAACCCACGGTACGCTATTAACGTACACAGCATTTCCAATGCTGCGCCTTAAACCATCTCGACCACCTCTCCGCAGACTAAAATAGTATACCACGAAAAACTTTAAAATGCAAGTATAAATTTTGCTTTACAGGTTAAAATTTATATGAATAATAAAACGGAGGTATACTTATGATAACAAAAAAGGCTCGGCGTGTTGTGATTATAAACGATATAAATTCAAATATGATAGAGCAGGCAATTTTTATATTAAAGGGCGGTATGGCAGATAAAACAATGCCGATTAGCGGTGATATAGTAAGCGAGGCGCAGAACATCATTAACTATTATATTAAAAATGTAGAAAACACCGCCTTTGCCATAAAAACGCCTAAAAAAGACT
>JAZLIC010000107.1:0-18704 GCA_045617225.1 Clostridia bacterium | reverse complement strand
CCTATGTTGGTAGGGGCGGTCCCTGTGTGGCCGCCCGTTGCTTCTAAGTCACTCTGCCTAAATCTTTATATGGCTTACTATCTTATCTCCCATCTCTTTTGTGCCTAAAAGGTTTCCGCCGTTTTCTATAATATCCGCAGTACGCCAGCCTTCGTCTAAAACTTCAGAAACTGCGTTTTCAATAGCTTTTGCCTCAGCTTCAAGATTAAAACTATCTCTAAGCATCATTGCCACAGAAAGAATGGTCGCAATAGGATTTGCAATGTTCTTTCCTGCAATATCGGGTGCACTTCCGTGGATAGGCTCATACATACCAAGCGTCCCTGCACCCAAAGAGGAAGAAGGTAACATTCCGATAGAGCCTGTAATCATACTTGCTTCGTCGGATAGAATATCACCAAACATATTTTCCGTAACTATTACATCAAACTGTCCCGGGTTTCTTACAAGTTGCATTGCACAGTTGTCAACAAGCATATCCTCGTAAGTGACGGTCGGGTATTCCTTTGAGAGCCTGTGCATAACTTCACGCCAAAGCCTTGATGTTTCAATAACATTTGCTTTGTCAACGCTTGTTACCTTATTTCTGCGTTTTAATGCTAAGTTAAACGCAGCTCTGCCGATACGCTCTATCTGGGCTTCGGAGTATTTAAGCTCATCATATGCAATAACGCCCATATCGCCGCCGTCTTTTCTGCCACGGTCACCAAAGTAAAGACCGCCGATAAGCTCACGAACAATGACCAAATCAAGTCCTGCATTTGAAATCTGCGATTTTAGAGGACAGGCATCTTTTAGGGCATTGTGTAGCTTTGCAGGGCGTACATTTGCAAAAAGTCCAAGCTCGCTTCTAAGGCCAAGCAAAGCACGCTCGGGACGCAAATGTCCCGGCAAGGTGTCCCATTTTGGGCCGCCTACTGCGCCTAAAAGTACAGAGTCGGACTTCTTTGCAATCTCTATTGATTCATCGGGCAGAGGAACGCCTGCTTCGTCAATAGCGCATCCGCCTGCCAAAATATCCGTATAGTTAAAGGTGTGACCGTAAAGCTGACCTATTCTGTCCAAAACCTTTTCTGCCTCTGAAATAATCTCAGGGCCGATACCGTCACCTTTTACAACTGCCAAATTTATTTTCATATTTATCTGTCCTTTATAGAGTTTAATAAACCGTTCTTATTTATAATCTCTTTTATGAATTCAGGGAATGGTTCTGCCTGATATTTAAGTCCTTTGGTAAGGTTGGTTATAATACCCGTATCAAAATTTACCTCAACCTCGTCACCGCCATCAATATCCTCTGCGGCTTTCGGACATTCCATAATGGGAAGTCCGATATTTATGGCGTTGCGATAAAAAATGCGTGCAAAGGTAGAAGCAATAACGCAGGAAATACCTGAGGCTTTTATTGCAATAGGTGCATGCTCACGAGATGAGCCGCAACCGAAATTGCTTTTGGCAACAATAATATCGCCCGGCTTTACTTTCTTTACAAAGTCCGCATCAATATCCTCCATACAATGTATGGCAAGCTCCTCGGGAACGGAAGTGTTTAAATATCGTGCAGGAATAATAACATCAGTATCTACATTATCTTGGTACTTGTGTACCATACCTTTTGCTTTCATAAACCTTCTCCTTTAAATATCATCGGGACCGCAAATATATCCCTTGATTGCAGAAGCCGCCGCAACGGCAGGACTTGCAAGATAGACTTCGGACTCAGGGTGTCCCATACGCCCTACAAAATTTCTGTTCGTGGTTGCGATTGCTCTCTCGCCTTTTGCAAGAACGCCCATATGCCCACCGAGGCAAGGACCGCAAGTCGGAGTGGAAACAATACAGCCTGAATCCATAAATATGTCAAACAAGCCTTCTTTCATTGCCTGACGGTAAATATTTTGCGTAGCAGGAATAATAATTCCCCTCACATACTTTGCAAGATGATGCCCCTTAAAAACCTCCGCCGCCGCACGCAAGTCGGACAGGCGTCCGTTTGTGCAGGAGCCGATTACGCATTGGTCGATTTTAACCTCACCAACCTCGTCAATAGTGCGTGTATTCTCCGGCAGATGCGGAAATGCAACCGTCGGTTTGATAGAGGATAAGTCGATTGTATAAGTGTTTGTATATTCTGCGTCACTGTCCGGAAGATATGTTGTATATGGCATATCTACCCTTTGTCTAAGATATTCTTCAGTGATTTCATCTACCTCAAATATTCCGTTTTTGCCGCCGGCTTCTATTGCCATATTAGCCATTGTAAGGCGGTCGTCTATTGATAAATATTTAAGACCTTCGCCGCCGAACTCCATAGATTGATACAAGGCGCCGTCAACGCCAATCATTCCGATTATATGAAGAATAATATCTTTGCCGCTAACCCATTTTTGCGGCTTGCCGATAAGATTAAATCTGATGGCGGAGGGGACTTTAAACCAAGCCTCGCCCGTTGCCATACCTGCCGCCGCATCGGTAGAGCCTACACCTGTTGAGAATGCGCCGAGCGCGCCATAGGTGCAGGTATGAGAGTCCGCACCGATTATAACCTGTCCCGGAGCCGCTAAACCTTGCTCAGGCAGGAGGGCGTGTTCAATTCCCATTGTGCCGACATCAAAAAAATGTGCAATCTCTTTATCTTCGGCAAAATTCCTGCAAATCTTGCAATGTTCTGCCGATTTTATATCTTTGTTTGGGGTAAAATGGTCAAGGACAATGGAAACTTTATTTCTGTCAAATACATCTTTAAATCCGGCGGAATTAAACTCGTTTATGGCAACAGGCATAGTAACATCGTTCCCCATAACCATATCGAGCCTTGCACGAATGAGCTGACCTGCCTTTACGCTTTCAAGCCCCGAATGTGCCGCTAAGATTTTTTGCGTCATTGTCATTCCCATAATTATTACCTCTTTTATTTCTTAATTTCTTCGTCTTTCATAAGCTTGTATTCGATTGCCTCTACAAGTGCCTGCCAGGAAGCATCAATAACGTCTGAGGAAACGCCTACCGTTGACCAAGAGCCCTTTTCGTCACTTGTTTCGATAAGAACACGTACCTTTGCGGCAGTAGCAAGCTGCGGCTCTAAAACACGTACCTTATAGTCGGTCAGTCGTATGTTTTCAAGCTGAGGATAAAAGACGGATAACGCACGCCTCAGTGCCTTATCAAGTGCGTGGACGGGACCTTCGCCCTCCTCGGCAGTAATCTCCGTGCGGTCGCCGACCGTTACTTTTATGGTGGCGGAGGCACTGAACGTATCGTGGGAAGGCTCGTCAACAAATGTCTTAAAGTAGTCAAGTTTAAAATGCGATTTTCTTCGGTTTAGAATTCTCATTACCAAAAGCTCAAAGCTGGCATCTGCCGCTTCAAATGAGAAACCCTCGTTTTCGAGGCGTTTTATTTCATCGCAAATAGCCTGTATCTGCGGCGATTCCTTGGTAAGTTCAGGCGCAATGCGCGTTATTTTGTTAAGAATTGTACTCCGTCCTGCAAATTCACTGATTAAAAATCTGCGTTCGTTTCCCACAACGGTAGGCGTAATATGCTCAAAGGATTTGGAAAGCTTTGAAACACCGTCAATATGCATACCTGCTTTGTGTGAAAATGCAGAGCGTCCCACATAAGGTAAGTCCCTCTTTAAAGAATGGTTGGATAGCTCTGCAACACGGTTTGCAGTTTCGGTGAGAGCGGACAGGTTTTCATCAGGGATACAAGAGTATCCAAGCTTTAATTGGAGATTTGGAATTATGGTGGAAAGATTTGCGTTTCCGCAACGCTCACCATAGCCTAAGTACGTCCCCTGTATCTGTATGCAGCCGCTTTTTACTGCGCTTAAACTGTTTGCAACCGCACAACCGCTGTCATTATGGCAGTGTATTCCAAGCGGCACGGAGATTTTTTCTTTTACCATACGGATAACAGATGCTATCTCGTCAGGGAAGCATCCGCCGTTGGTATCGCAAAGAATGATGCGGTCTGCGCCGCTTTCTTCGGCAACAGAGAGAGTTTTAAGAGCATACTCTGCATTATCTTTAAAGCCGTCAAAAAAATGCTCGGAGTCAAAGAATACTTTTTTGCCTTTCTCTTTAAAGAAGGTGATGGTATCTTTAATCATATCAAGATTTTCTTCCAAGGATACCTGCAAAACTTCCTCTGCGTGCAGTGACCAGCTCTTGCCGAAGATAGCGACAACTTCTGTATCGGCATCAAGAAGCGCCTTGCAGTTTAAATCGTCTTTTGGGGCAGAGCCCTTTCGGTGGGTTGCACCGAATGCAACGATTTTGGAGTTTTTAAGTGCAACCTTTTTAAGCTCGCTAAACAGGGCAATGTCTTTTGGGTTAGAAGAAGGATTGCCGACTTCTATATAGTCAATACCGAGGTTATCCAGAGCCTTTACGATATTTATTTTATCGGTGACGGAGTAGGATATACTTTCTCCTTGAACTCCGTCACGGAGCGTAGAGTCAAATATTTCGATTTTCATTTTTATATCCCCTTTGTTCAGGCGTTTTGCCTATCCCCTTTGCATACCTGTCATACCTGTACGCACAAGGGATTTTACATCATATTTTTCCATAAGCTCAATAAAGGCGCTTATTTTATTCGGACTTCCGGTAAGCTCCGCCATCATAATTTCGTTTGAAATATCTACAATAGCGGCACGAAAGATGTCACAAACCTCCATAACGCCTGTTCTGTCACGGGCGCTTACTTTGATTAGAATATGCTCCCTTAAAACCGAATCATCACTGTGCAGTTTTGTTATATCAATGACATCATCAAGCTTTGAAAGCTGGTTTATAATCTGAGTTACAATATTAGAGTCCTCGTGTGTCACAATAGTCATAACCGAAATATCAGGGTTTTCGGTAACGCCGACCGAAAGGGAGTCAATGTTATACATTCTCCTTGAAAAAAGTCCTGATATACGGCTTAAAACACCGGCGTGGTTATTTACCTGAACTGATAAAACGTGCATTTTACTCATTTCTTTTTTTCTCCTTTGATTTTGAGTATAGGGTTTTCGATAGATTCGCCGCTCGGCACCATAGGCAGAACCGCCTCGTCTTTGTCAATGATACAATTTATAAGGGTTGGAGTTTCTTTTTCCTTAGCGGCAAGGCGGAAAGCTTTTCTGAATTCTTCGCCGCTTCGCACGGTATACGCTTTTGCGCCAAAACCTTTTGCCACCATTTCGTAATCTGTCGATTTATCTATCGAAGTATGTGAATAATTAGCATTATAGAAAATCTTTTGCCATTGACGCACCATACCCAAAGCACGGTTGTTGAACATAATTTCAATTATAGGCAGTTTTTGTTCTGCCGCAGTCGAAAGTTCGTTTGCGTTCATATGGAAGCAGCCGTCACCGGTTATGTTGATGACAAGGCTTTTGGGGTTTGCGAGCTTAACACCTATTGCGGCACCTAAACCAAATCCCATTGTACCAAGTCCACCGGAGGAAATAAAGTGCCTCGGCTTTTCTATCGGCAGATACTGTGCCGTCCATACCTGATGTTGTCCAACATCGGTACATATAAAGGTATCGTCATCTGTTTCGCTATGGATAATATCAAAAACGGTTTTGGGCGTGAGCTTTAAATCATCTGCTTTTATCTCCGCTTTCTTCCATGTGTTGACTTGATTTATCCAATCCTTGTGTGACATAGGGGTTAAGTTTTCGCAAAGTTTGTCAATGACGGATTTTGCATCACCTGCAATACCCAATGTAACAGGAATATTCTTATTTATCTCCGCAGGGTCCGCATCTATGTGAATTATCTTTGCATTCTTTGCAAACACGGAGGAGTCACAGATAACACGCTCTGAAAACCTGACGCCGATTGCAATAAGTAAATCGCAATTACTCACCGCAAATGAAGACGCCTGACTTCCGTGCATACCGATAAGTCCTGTATACGCATCATCACTTGCGGGAAATCCGCCAAGTCCCATAAGGGAGAGCGTTATAGGGGCGTCAATAAGCTTTTGTAATTTTTTAAGGCTCTCTGATGCGCCTGATGATATAATTCCGCCGCCTGTATATAAAAGGGGGCGCTTTGCCTTTTTGATTAAAGTTGCCGCCTTTTTTATATCCGCCTTGGATAAGGCTTTATTGTCATTTTTGATTTTCGGCAAAATCCTCTTAAAGTCAACTTCTTCACAGGTTGCATCTTTGGTTATGTCAATAAGTACCGGCCCCGGTCTGCCGGATAAGGCGATTTCAAAGGCACGACGGATAGTTGACGCAATATCATCGCCGTGCTTGATTAAAAAGCTGTGTTTTGTAATCGGCAAAGTTATGCCGACAATATCAACCTCTTGAAAGGAGTCTTTGCCGAGGAGCGATGTAGAAACATTGCAGGTGATTGCAACAAGCGGAACAGAGTCCATATATGCAGTAGCAATACCGGTAACTAAGTTTGTAGCACCCGGGCCTGATGTGGCAAAGCAAACGCCAACCTTTCCGGTGCTTCGTGCATATCCGTCTGCGGCGTGTGCGGCGCCTTCCTCGTGGGCAGTGGTAATGTGCCTGATTTTATCGGAATATTTGTATATTGAATTATAGATGTCCAAAATGTTGCCGCCCGGATAGCCAAAGACGGTATCAACGCCCTGCTCCAGCAAGCATTCCATTATTGCATCTGCACCAATCAGTTTCATTTTACCACTCCTTTCTGAAATATCATTATACTATTTGCATATCAAATTGTCAAGAATAGGCATATACGCTTTACTTTTAAAATCCGTTATGGTAAAATATTTTCCGTGGAGGTAATTGCTTAAATGAAAGAATTGTTTGAACTGTTTTTGATATTTGCAAATATAGGCGTGACAACATTCGGCGGCGGCTATGCAATGCTCCCTATGTTTGAAAGGGAGCTTGTGAGTAAGCGTGGTTGGGTGACGGAGGAGGAAATACTTAACTATTTCTCGGTTGGACAATGCACACCGGGAGTTATCGCAGTAAACACATCAACCTTTATAGGCTATAAACGCAAGGGAATTTTGGGCGCTATCTTTGCTACGCTCGGCATTATATCGCCGTCGATTGTGATTATTATGATAATTGCGGCGTTTATACAAAACTTTGCATCTTTGGCAGTTGTAGAGTGTGCGTTTGCCGGAATTCGTGCAGTTGTTGCAGTCTTGGTAACCAACGCAGTAATAAAATTCTTCAAGGCAGGCTGCAAGGATTGGCTCGGCATTTTAATCGCGGCTGCCGCATTCATTGTGGCAGGCATATTTAAGATTTCGTCGATTTATGTTGTAATAGGAGCGATTATCGTTGGCATCATCGCCGGAAGATGCGGAGGTGCAAAAGAATGATATACCTCTTAATGTTTGCGGAATTCTTCAAGGTAGGCCTTTTTGCAGTCGGCGGCGGTCTTGCAACGCTTCCGTTTCTGTATAACCTGGCGGAAAAGTATCCTGAGTGGTTTTCGTACGATATGCTTGTTGATATGATTGCAGTGTCGGAGTCCACGCCGGGACCGCTCGGAATAAATATGTCAACATACGCCGGATTTCATACGGCAGGAGTTTTAGGAGGGATTGTATCAACCTTTTCTTTGGTATTGCCTTCCTTGATTGTCATAATAATCGTGGCAAAGTTTTTGGATAAGTTTAATGACAATAAGCTTGTAAAGTGGTCTTTTTACGGACTTCGTCCTGCGGTAACGGGACTTATCGCGGTCGCTTTGTTTGAAGTTTTAAAGGTTTCTGTCTTTAATATTGAAGCATTTAACAATACCAAAAATGTTTTGGATTTAATCAAGTTAAAGCCGACTCTGCTTTTTGTTGCGGTATTTGTTATGTTCAGGTTCAAAAAAATCAAGAAAATCCACCCACTGGTTTTCATATTATTCGGTGCGGCAGTGGGGGTACTCTTTAAATTTTAGAAAACTAATCAGGGATATAAAATTTGCGGCACAACGAGATATGGGTTTCGTTGTGCCGCATTTGTTTTATTATATCAATATTGGTTGCAACTGCTTACCTTCAAGTGCAGAAATTGCAGAAGGGATAATCAGCTTAAAATCCGCAACCAAAGAGTTTTCTTTTTCTATACAATCGTCTTGCCCGAACGGTACCATAAAGATGTTCTTTCTTCCAAGCAGTATGCCGATGTTTTTTGCGTTTCCGCCAAGACCGTCATTTGTCGATACAGCGATAAGTAAGGGCCGATTATTTCTAAGATGCGACTTAGCGGCAAGGGTAACGGCGGTGTCCGAAATTCCGCCGGCTATCTTAGCTATGGTGTTGCCGGTACAAGGAGCGATTATAAGAAGGTCAAGCAATTTTTTGGGACCTATTGGTTCTGCCTCCGATATGGTGGATAATACCTTTGTGCCTGTTATTTCTTCGATATTTTTTATGTGTTCACTGCTGCGGCCGAAGCGTGTATCTGTTTCTGCCGCCGACTTTGACATAATAGGTATAACCTTAGCACCTGTATTTTTAAGAGCGTTAATTTGAGGTATTACTTTGCTGAAGGTGCAGAAGGAGCCTGTCAAGGCAAAACCTATGGTTGAATTTTCTAAAATATATCATACCCCCAGTTCCTCTAAGATGTTGATAATGGTATTTTTGATTATATCTCCGGCGGTATATGGCGCAACCTTCCCGGGGAGTGACAACGCCCATATAACTCGCCTTTTAAGTTCTTTTGCTCCTTCAAAATCTACCCCTCCGGGCTTTGAAGCAAGGTCTATTATCAAGCAGTTGTCATTTACCTTCAAGAGGCGTTTAAAGTCAAGAATAAGAGCAGGAGCGGTGTTAAAGATAATATCAAAGGTATGAAGATAAGCGTCAATATTGTTTATGGACACAGGAGTATACCCCATAGCTCCGCTTTGTGCCAAATCGCCGTACTTCCTTGATGCAACAGTTACATTTGCACCAAGTCCCTTTAAATCCTTTGCTAAAATTTTACCTATTCTGCCGCCACCTAAAATCAGGCAGTTGCTGTTGTGAATGGTAGAAGGAGTTTCATCAATCGCAATTTTAATTGCCCCTTCAGCTGTGGGAACAGCGTTCAGTATTGCCAATTCCTCACGCTCCGCATAATCAAGTATGTTAAGATTATAAAGCTTTGCTAAACTAAGGAGCTTTTTGTCCGCTTTTCCCGCAAAAAGTAACTGCTTTTCATTCATAGCTTTAAGCAGGTCACTTATATATAATTTAGTATCTGTATAAGGTGCGTTGATTGTTTCGTCGCTTGTTGTATAAGGGAGCGGCAAAATAACTGCATCTGCACCTGATAAAACATCGCTGAAATTTTTTGCAATATAAAAGCCTTCATTTACAGCGGAGAAGTCTTTAAACCCAAGTAAACGGATTTTATGTCCGTCTGCGTTTAAATTATTCGCCACTCTGAGTTGTCGTTGGTCACCGCCTATAAATGCAAAAGTCAATAACTTAGTCATATAAACACCTCTTGGTATATTTATATGCAGGAAGATAGAATGCGTGATACAACAAAAAAGGTCGCCCGAAGGCGACCTTTAAAAGCCTTATTTTGCAGCTTCCCTGCGAACATTTTCTTCATCAAGCGAGTGGTATGTAGGAACCACCTTCTTAAGAGCGTTTTTAATTTCTTCATCATTGTCACTTTCGACAACGCCCCTTAAAATGTCAAGCTTTTCGTTTAACTCCTCAGTTGTGATGTCAATAGGTTGACCGACGAAAATTTTGTCATGGCGAGTTTTGGAAAGACCTTCCTCATTCATAAGCAGTTCTTCATATAACTTTTCGCCCGGACGAAGCCCTGAAAACTCAATCTTTATATCTACACCCGGATTATAGCCGGAGAGGATAATCATCTTCTTGGCAAGGTCATAAATCTTTACAGGCTCACCCATATCAAAGACAAATATTTCGCCGCCGGTTGCATATGCCGCCGCTTGAAGGACAAGCTGAGCCGCCTCCGGGATTGTCATAAAGAAGCGTGTGATTTCAGGGTGTGTAACCGTAATGGGACCGCCTTCTTCAATGCGCTTTTTAAAGTGCGGAATAACCGAGCCTGCCGAACCCAAAACATTACCGAACCTTGTTGCAACAAAATCGGTTTTAGAGGTCTTTGCAAATGTTTGGATAATCATTTCGCACATTCTTTTTGTGGCACCCATAACATTTGTGGGATTAACCGCCTTGTCGGTGGAAATCATAACAAACTTTTTAACCTTATATTCGTCTGCACAACTTGCAACATTGTATGTGCCGAAGACATTGTTCTTGATTGCTTCTGCCGGCGAGAATTCCATAAGTGGAACATGTTTGTGAGCCGCCGCATGGAATACTATGTCCGGAGAGAACTTCTCAAAAATCAGGTTAAGACGCTGCTTGTCACGAATTGATGCGATAAGAACTTCAATATCCTGCTCAGGGTGTCTGTCGTTAAGTTCTCTTTGAAGTTCGTAAGTTGTATTTTCGTAAATATCCAATATAATAAGTTTCTTTGGATTATATTTGATAATCTGTCTGCAAAGCTCCGAACCGATAGAACCGCCGCCGCCTGTAACCAAAATGGTTTTTCCTTCAATATCGTTTGAAATCAACTCGTTTTCAAGCGATATTGGGTCACGTTCAAGCAAATCCTCAATTTCAAGTTTTCTCACTTTATCAGGGCGTATTGTTCCGTCAAGCATTGCCGCATGACTAATCATAATCTTAATTTTGCAGTTTGTTTCGGTGCATATGTTAAGAATTTTTGTCTTTTCGGAATTTGGGATATTATACATAGCAAAGACGATTTCCTCAACCTTCTTTTTTTCGCATATGCGTACAATATCATCTCTTGAACCTAAAACAGGTGCACCATAGAGGTTATAGCCGATTTTTGAAGGGTCATCATCAATAAGACCTACAACAGTGCGTTTGATTTTTTCGCTTTCCAAATTCTCTCTTAAAAATTCAACTGCCAAGCGACCTGCGCCGATAACCAAGGTGCGAACACCGCTTTTTGAATTTGTCGCCAGATACAGCTTTCTTGCAAAGCGAAGCGAAACACGAGAGCAACATATAGCCATACTTGTTATTGCGCTTTCAAGCATATGAAATTTAAAATAAAAAACTTTTGGTGAAATGAGATGCACAAATGAAGATGTCACCGCAAATGCTACAATACAGGCTACCAAAAGGTTTGTATATTCTCTTATGCTGGCATAAGACCATGCGGTAGAATAAGTGCCGAAAACATACAAAATAAAAAGATATACAACAGCAGAAAGTCCTGCATATTCTATACCAAGATGCACATATTTGCTTATATCATTAATCTGAAAAGAAATTATTAAAGCCAATAAATAAGATAAAATGCATAAAAGAATATCAACAAGAAACATGTATTTATTGCGGATACTAAACCTTTTCATAACATTATCTCCTTATAAATAACCGTTGAAGAAAACATTTTGTGTCAGTGAACGATTTACCGTTACAATGATAACACCAAGCATTGTTAGTGTCAAGCGGAAAATATTGAGAATTGGCGTATTATACAAATAATTGTGAAAAATGTGCAGTAAAAGACGAATTCTTTACTGCACATTTACAATATTCTTTTTCGAATGCTTTGCTCTAAGCAGGACTATATACATAGCCGCAAGGGCATATATTTTTTAGCCAAAGTATCTCTTGAGCATACCTTCTAAAGCCTTGCCGTGTCGAGCTTCATCACGAGCCATCTCGTGAACTGTATCATGGATTGCGTCAAGACCGTGCTTCTTGGCACAAGAAGCAAGGTCAAACTTACCCTGTGTTGCACCGAATTCGCAGTCAACTCTCCAAGCCAAGTTGTCCTTTGTGGTGGCCTTCATATTCGGCTCTAAATCTTCACCCAAAAGCTCTGCGAACTTTGCGGCATGTTCTGCTTCCTCGTATGCGGCCTTTTCCCAATAAAGACCGATTTCCGGATAACCCTCTCTGTGTGCAATTCTTGCCATGCAGAGATACATACCTACTTCACTGCATTCGCCGTTAAAGTTAGCTTTAAGCTGCTCAAAAATGTACTTTTTATCTTCTTCGCTTATGTCTGAATTATTCTTTACAGTCTTAGCGTAGATGCCATACTCATGCTCTGCCGCAAGAGCAGCGTCATCTGCCATTTTGTTAAACTTCTCTGCCGGTACCTTACATACAGGACAAGACTCCGGGGGAGTATCTCCCTCATGAACATAACCGCATACACTACATACCCATTTTGCCATAATAATTTCCTCCTAAAATTTATAATAATTAAATTAAATTATTTTTTCGCTTTACAATCACTGCATATGCCGAAAAAGCATAGTTGGTGGTGAGAAACGCTGAAATCCGCTGCATCATTGATGCTTTTGTCAAGCTCCTTTATATAAGGCATTGGAATATCAATAACCCTTTTGCATTCGTTGCAGAACAGATGATAGTGAGGAGCGGCAGTACCGTCAAAACGGTCTGTGTCGTCGCCTACATTAAATCGTAAAATCTCTCCCTTATCTGCAAGTGTGTTTAGATTTCGATAAACCGTCCCCAAGCTTATCTTCGGTATTTCCTCACGCACTTTTTCATATATCCAAGCCGCAGTAGGATGCGTTTTGGTACTGCGTAAAACTCTTAAAATAGTGTCACGCTGACGACTGAAATTACTGCGAAAGAGCCTTTTTTGCGTTTTCATATCTTACCCACCTAAAAATGATAATCATTACTGTTTTTATAATACAATACTTATTTTCGCTTGTCAATAGTTTTTCCGACTTTTTATACGATTGACAAGAATAAATATTTTTGATAAAATAAAGCAATTATCGATAAGGGGGACTTGAAATATGGATATAAATTATTCTGAGATACTGCCCGAGATTTTGGAACTCACAGAAAAATATAAAAACAATAGAATTATTGACCCTGCTTTGTATGCGAAATATGAGGTAAAAAGGGGATTGCGTGATATAAACGGAAAAGGTGTGCTTACAGGACTTACGGAAATTTCCGAAATTCAGTCGATACGCAGAGAGGGAGATATTGAGTTGCCTTGTGAAGGTAAGCTCTTTTATCGCGGCATTGATGTGGAAAAGCTTGTTGAGGGTTCAAAGAAAACAAAGAGATATGCATTTGAGGAGGCAACATACCTTTTATTATTCGGCGAGCTTCCCACAAAGGAGGAACTCGATTTATTTATAAAGCTTTTAGTGAATTACCGAACTTTGCCTACGCATTTTGTGCGCGATATTATCTTAAAGGCACCGAGTAAGGATATGATGAATACACTCTCACGCAGTGTACTTACACTATATGCTTACGACGATAAGGCAAACGATATATCCATTCCGAATGTGCTCAGGCAGTGTATGCAGCTGATAGCGGTATTTCCACTGCTTTCGGTCTACGGATATAATGCGTACAGGCATTATGATTGCGGCGAAAGCCTGGTTATACATCAACCAAAGGCAGAGTATTCAACGGCGGAGAATATTTTGCATCTTTTAAGACCTGACGGAAACTTCACACCTCTTGAAGCAAGAATTTTAGATGTTGCACTTCTGCTCCATGCAGAGCATGGAGGAGGTAATAACTCTACATTTACCACCCATGTTGTATCATCATCCGGCACAGATACTTATTCGGTTGTGGCGGCGTCATTGGGGTCACTTAAAGGGCCGAAGCACGGCGGTGCAAATATTAAGGTTATGCAGATGTTTGAAGACATAAAAGCAAACATCAAGGATTGGAAGGACGAGGATGAGGTGCGTGCATATCTTGAAGCTTTGCTAAACGGTGAAGCGTTTGACAAAGCAGGACTTATTTATGGTATGGGACACGCAGTATATTCACTCTCGGACCCACGTGCAAATGTTTTTAAGGGATTTGTAAAGCAGTTGTCGGCGGAGAAGAAGATGGACGATGAATTTGCGCTTTACTCCTTGGTAGAGAGAATAGCACCCGAGGTTATATCGGAAAAGAGAAAGATATATAAGGGCGTAAGTGCAAATGTGGATTTTTACAGCGGATTTGTTTATCATATGCTTGGACTTCCGGAGGAGCTTTATACGCCTATTTTTGCAATTGCCAGAATTTCAGGTTGGAGTGCTCACAGAATAGAGGAATTGAGCAATGCCGGAAAGATAATAAGACCGGCTTACAGGAATGTGGCAAAACGCAGAGAGTATGTTCCGATAGAAGATAGATAATATTTTCTGTAAATATTGGTAAATGAATAAATATATAATGCAGATAATTGGTATAATCTATAATAAAATGTTTTCAGGAGGAGCTTATGATAAACCTGTTGGCTCGCTTTTTTATAAAAGATTATCAAAATACCAAAAACCGAGAGGTAAGAAAAGCCTACGGAATTCTTATGAGTATTATCGGAATAATACTCAATGTTTTGCTGTCTGCCGCAAAATTTTTTGTCGGCTCACTTAGCGGTGCTATCTCAATTACCGCAGATGCGCTTAATAATTTGTCAGACGCAGGTTCGCAGGTTATTTCGCTTATAAGTTTTAAGCTATCGTCAAAGCCTGCGGACAGAGAACATCCCTTTGGACACGCAAGGCTTGAATATGTGGCGTCTATGATTGTGGCGTTTATTATTCTGCTTGTAGGCTTAAAGCTTGGCAAAGACTCTGTATATAAAATTTTCAATCCGGAAGAAGCAGAGTTTAGTCTTATTGTGCTTGTTGTGCTTGCGCTTTCAATAGCCGCAAAGCTATGGCTCTGTTTGGCAGGAAAGAGGATTGCAAAGAGGATAGACTCTACTGTTATAAGTGCCGCCGCATCGGATAGCTTTTCTGATGTCCTTTCCACATCGGCAGTGCTTATATCTGCTTTAATCAGCAAGTTTACAAGCCTTAATACAGACGCTTATATGGGTATTATCGTATCCGTGCTTATATTGATTGCGGGAATAAGAATTTTAAACGAAACCAAGAATTTTATTCTCGGCTCGGGACCTGACCCTGAAATCGTAGACGGAATTCTTGCCATCGCAAAGGAGGAGCCGGAGGTTTTGGGAGTCCATGATTTGGTAGTTCATAACTACGGTGTAGGCACAATTATTGCCACCTTTGATGCAGAGGTGGACGGCTCAAAAGATGTGTATCATATTCACAATATCATAGACGGTATAGAAAAACGGCTTTGCAGTGAGCTTGAAGTAAAGGCGACAATTCATGTTGACCCTGTTGATGTTGGTGACGAAAACACGGTTAAATTAGAGGCGCTTGCTCTTGAAGTCGTAAAGTCAATAGATGCCGAAATGTCAATACACGATTTCAGAGTAAAAACCACGGACGGAGTGCATAAGCTTATTTTTGATGTAGAGGCACCGTATGAGGTTAAATGTACCGATGATGATGTCATAGAAGAAATCCAAACTCGGCTTAAAGAAAGCGATAAAGAACTTACCTGCGAGGTAACCATTGACAGGAAATAAAAGATGGATTTTCGTTTTGAAAATCCATCTTTTATTTTATCTAAACATAAAATATACAAGTACCGCTATACCCAAAAGAATTCGATAAATGCCGAAAGCTTTAAAGTCGTGCTTTTTGATATATCCCATCAGGAACTTTATGGAAAGCACCGATACCACAAAGGCGACAACCATACCCGTAAGCAGGGCGGTGATTTCCGCACCGGAGAAGGCGAAGCCGAATTTTACAAGCTTTAACAGGCTTGCACCAAACATAGCAGGCACTGCTAAGAAGAAAGTGAACACAGCGGCTACGCTTCGTGACACACCGAGAAGTAATGCGCCGATTATGGTTGAGCCTGAGCGTGAAACGCCCGGAAACATTGCGGCAAGCAGTTGGAAAACGCCTATCAAAAGTGCGGTTGTATAGCCTAAATCATCTATTGAGTTTATAGTCGGCGTTTTCTTTTTGTTATATATCTCTATTAAGATAAATGCAATACCAACCACAATAAGTGCGATTGAAACAGAGGTAGGGTTATAAAAATGCTCATTAAAGAAGTCGTCAAATTTAAGTCCGATTATACCTGCCGGTATTGAAGCGATAAGTATTTTAAGCCACATTATCAATGTATTTTTCTCTATGTGCAACTTGTTGTCCTTCTTTGTGACAGGAAAGAGCTTCTTCCAATACAAAATAACAACTGCCATAATTGCCCCAAGTTGAATTACCACATCAAACATTTCCTTAAAGGCAGGTGTTACGCTAAGCTTTACAAATTCATCTGCTAAAATAAGGTGTCCCGTACTGCTGACAGGGAGCCATTCCGTGATGCCTTCCACAATACCTAAGAATATTACTTTTAGAAGTTCAATAAAGTTCATTTCTCTCCTCCTGAAAATTTTATACTTTTATTATAGGCTACCACGCTATAAAAGGCAATAAATTTTTTGTTACATATATATAAACTCTTGTTGACATATTTTTCTTTGGAGTGTACATTTATATGAGGATTTCAGGCATTTTATGTTATGGGAAGTTTAGATTATGTAAATAAAAGAGTTGCCCCATTCACATATGTGAATGGGGCAATAAAATACGTAAAAGTTTTATTACTTCTCTTCGAGACCGTAACGCTTTCTGAATTTATCAACTCTACCGCCTGTATCAACAAGCTTTTGCTTTCCTGTATAGAAAGGATGACAAGCAGAGCAAATTTCAATACGGATGTCCTCTTTTGTAGAACCTGTTTCGATTACATTACCGCAAGCGCATTTGATAGTTGTCTCTTTATAATCAGGATGTATACCTTCTCTCATTATGTTCACCTCTCTCAATATATTACTTCTTAAATTTACGATTTAGTGTTTGCATTTGAATAGTATAACACAATGTTTTATAAAATGCAAGTGTTTTTTTGAATAAAATCAAAAATTAGTCACCTAAGCACATACCGATTGAACGAGCGGTCTGAATCCAATAGCTGTTTTCTTCAACGGCTTTATTCTCACCGATAACATTTTCAAGTGAGTCATAAGACATTTCGGAGCCGTCAAGTGTTACCATGTTGCCGAACTTGCCCTGCATAAGAAGCTCAACAGCATAAGAACCGTAGCGTGTAGATAAGATACGGTCATTTGCAGTAGGTGAGCCGCCGCGCTGTGTATGACCTAAAATAGCTGCACGTGCTTCTGCACCAACCAACTTTTCAAGTTGTTCTGCAACAACGTTACCGATACCGCCAAGACGAACAGGGTCAGGACTGTCCTCAACAATCTTAGATACGAAAACCTCACCGTTTAACGGCTTTGCGCCCTCGGCAACAATAACCAAAGAGTAGTTCTTGCCATTCTGACGGTTCTTTTTAAGAGCCTCGGCAACCTTGTTGATGTCATAAGGGATTTCAGGAATCAGGCAAGCGTCACAACCGCCCGCAATAGCAGAAGCGATAGCGATAAAACCTGCGTAACGGCCCATAACCTCAACAACGATTGTTCTTCCGTGTGACTCTGCGGTTGTGCGGAGCTTGTCGATTGAATCAACAACGGTAGAAATCGCAGTATCAAAACCGAATGTAGTATCGGTAGAAGCTAAGTCGTTATCAATAGTCTTAGGTACGCCGATAACCTTAACGCCTTTTCTTGAGAAGTCACGGCCGCTGGTAAGAGTACCGTCACCGCCGATGATAACCATAGCATCAATACCGGCTTTTTCTAAGTTCTCAACGCCGACATGTGATACATCGCCGTGACACTCTTTGCCGTTCTCGTCAATATAATTGTAGTCAAACAAGTTATCTTTATTTGAACTGTAAAGGATTGTACCACCCTTTATAATAATATCATCAACATCTTCTAAGGTAAGGGGGATAAATTCATCTCCGCCGAGGTAAAGACCACGGTAACCGTGCTTAATGCCAACGACCTCCAAACCGTAGTTAGAAATAGCAGTTTTTGTAACTGCACGGATTACGGCGTTCAAACCCGGGCAGTCGCCGCCACCTGTCATAACGCCAATTCTTTTGATTTCACTCATTTGAAAACCTCCTAAATTTAAAAGCAGTATTGCAAAATACAATAGCTACTATAATCATAAGCAAAAAAAGTCTTTATGTGTCAAATTTTCACAGACAGACAAGTTAAGTTTACAATAATATGTCAAAATAATCAAGCAGAAATACGAATTTTGTTAGAAATATACAAAAAAACATTTTGACCGACGGCGTGTTGGTATAAAACACTAAAATAATGAAAATATTACTGCTGTATTGTAATATATTTTGCAACAAATCATTAAGGTTTATACAATTGAGATATAGAAGCTTTAGATGTGAACAACGCAGGAAATTTAAAACTTTCGGATAACGAATTCATCATTGTAAATAATAATACAGAGGTGATTTTATGTCTAAAAAGCATAAAAGGGTCAGACTTTGCGCATCTCCGAAAATGCAATATTTTGATAATTTTTTCGGAAGTGTGTCATATTCGTTATTCTCTGTCCCTCTGTATTATGAGGATGATGATTTTTACGACTTCGAGGCAGAAGTTGTATCGCCCTTGGATTTTTTGGATTAGGCAGACAAAAACGGAGGCTGTTTAAAAACTATCACTCAGTTTTTAAACAGCCGTTTTTTGGAAGGGGATAGGTAAAAATGTTTAGAATGGACAAACCTAACCCGAAGGCGTACATAGGGTACGCCGAGAGGTGTAGTTTGTTCATATCTAAAAGACTTATTGAAAAATCTAATACTATTAGATTTTTCGACAAATTTTATTATTTAAAAACATATTTATATCTTTTCACAAT
>JAZLIC010000106.1:0-8717 GCA_045617225.1 Clostridia bacterium | reverse complement strand
TCGACTTGCATGTGTTAGGCACGCCGCCAGCGTTCGTCCTGAGCCAGGATCAAACTCTCGATTATTTGTTATATACTCGGCCTTAGCCGCCTATATACTCGATTGTTTGTAGCTCATTTTTCTACACTAACGTTTTTGTAAAGTTCGCTTTAACTTTTGGAATTGACAAGGTGTTTTTTACCTTGTGCAATTGTCGTAATATTCGCTTGCTTTGCAAGCTCTTTATTACCGCTTCTTCACTATTCATTTTTCAAACATCTCACGCCCGTTTGAGGTACCCCCCTCACGGGACAGCTTATACATACTATCACATACCCCTGCCTTTGTCAACACTTTTTTTGATTTTTTTTAAATTTATTTAATATCTGTATAATTTGACACTAAATCAGCAATTCTGTGTAGTCTTTTATGTATAAATCTGCCTCATTTTTCAATATTTCCGTATCGTCTGTCAAGTCAGAGCGCATATCAGCAATTATTGTAACTCGCATACCGACAGATTTTGCAGAACGCAATCCGGGCAGAATATCCTCGTATAGCATAACATCTTTCACTTCTACGCCAAGCCTGCGCGCACATTCCAGATACACTTCGGGACTTCTTTTATCCGTCCCTACTTCATCTACATATGTAATAACGTCAATATACTCACTCAGTCCGTTAGAATTCAGCGCCGCTTGGCAGAGGATTGGGTCACAAGCGGTAGCAATGCCGACCTTAACGCCATTATCTTTAAGATATGCAAGATACTCCTTTGCGCCCGTCTTTGCTTTTACTTTATTGGCATAACCTTCATAAGCTTTATCACGCCAAAACTTAACAATCACATCGGGGGAAAAGTCAAGTTTTGCTTCTGTGCATATAACCTTTGAGCTTTGTTCCATACTCATATGCTCTGCCGCCTCAATCATTTTATCGGTTTTAACTTTTATATTATACTCTTTTAAAAAATCGTCAAGCATATTGACCCATACCCACGTTGAGGCAATAAGCGTTCCGTCTAAATCAAATATTGCAGCTTTAAAATCCGGCATAAAAACCTCCGCAAAAAAAGATACACAAGAAGCGTCTGTTTAACGCTTTTTGTGTATCTAAATTAACACAAGTCAAATATAAAATCAAGGATTATTTAATTTCGTATCCACCCTTAATCATAACAATTACATTATTAGATGCCTTGAAGCCACGGCCGTCACTTACCGGTACGATAAGCAAATGATTGGAAGGCATCTGCGTTCCGTTTGCCAAATCATATCCTGCTGTTGTATCAGCAAGTCCGCCCTTTTGAGTTGCGATTATCGTACCGCTTCCCTGTCTTAAAATAAGCTCAGCACCTGCTTTGCATATTACACTTTTTCCGCTCGGCACTTCTACAACGACAAAGCTTGCGCTTCCGCTTCCGTCACCGCTTCCGCCTATCTTCTCATCAACATAAGCTTTTATATCGGGTATAACCTTATCTACGATATAGCTTTTTGTAACGACCGGGTCATCGGTATCTCCGGGGTCGGAGAATGCTACAATTCCGCTAAGTGCAGTTAAAATCAGCACTACCAATACGCCGATTATAACAAATCTGCTTTTTTTCATTTTTCTTCATCCTTTCGTATCTTTAATTTTAATTATTTTCGCTTTATGACAATCCGAATGAAATTTCCAAAGCTTCATTAACTTTGTCCATAATTCCATCATTTAAATGTCCGACTTTTTCTTTAAGCCTCTGTTTGTCAATAGTTCTTATCTGCTCCGCAAGGACTACGGAGTCCTTTGAAAGCCCAAATCCGCCTGCCTCAATTTCTATATGGGTAGGCATTTTTGATTTGTTAATCTGCGAGGTAATTGCAGTGGCAATCACGGTTGGGCTGTATTTATTTCCGACATCGTTTTGAATAATCAAAACAGGCCGCACACCGCCTTGCTCCGAACCTACAACAGGGCTTAAATCTGCATAATATATATCTCCTCTTTTTATTACCAAAATATTTCACTCTCCGCAAGTTTTGGGTTTCCCCTAAATTTCCTCTGTGTAATACATTATACGCACAAAAGCAATATTTGGTACATCAAAATCGGACAAACTTGCGGTGAACGAAAGATTTTGAACTCTATGTACCTATTTTTCGGATACAGGAGGGTCAAGTAAATAATTGTGAACTCCGTCTACCCTTCCGTGTCTGATATAAACACGAGGGATACGCTTTCCTATTACACAAAGAATTTCATAATTGATTGTCCCCATCTGCTCAGCAAGGCTCTCTGCCGGCATTTCAATTTCATCGCTCTTGCCAAACAAGATTACATCGTCACCGATACTTATATTATTAACATCTGTGACATCAATCATACATTGGTCCATACAAATATTTCCGATAACCCTGCATTTTTTATTCCTTACAATAACTTCTGCCTTACCTGAGAGAGTTCTTGAATAACCGTCCGCATATCCCACCGGTATGGTTGCAATCTTTGTTTTCCTATCACTTGTAAACCGTCTGCCGTAACTTACGGATACATTTTCCTCTACTTCCTTAATATATGTAATATGCGTTTTAAACTGCATAGCCGGTTTTAAATCAAGTACTGTGCAGTCCACAAACTCAGATGGTTTAAGTCCATATTGTATAATTCCCGGTCTTACCATATCCATATGCATTTGCGGAAATCTTATAAGTGCCGCACTGTTACAGCAATGCCTTATCGGAATATCAACGTCATTTTTCCTAAGGCGGTCACACACCTCACTAAAACGATTAAATTGCATATATGTATAATCGTCATCAGCTGCATCTGCAACCGAAAAATGTGTAAAGATACCCTCGATTTCTATATTGGGAAGTGTCGCAATTTCCAAAACACTTTTTACAGTAGCGTCGTTTATTGCCTCATCATCGGTATATCTGAATCCTACACGTCCCATACCTGTATCAATCTTTATATGAATTTTCGCTTTTTTATTTTGTCGAGTTGCACTGTTTGATATTTCCCTTGCAAGCTCCATACTGAAACAACCCGGAGTAATATCATTTTTAACAAGCACATCGGCGTACTGCGTTGCAGTATGGCCTAAAATCAATATAGGTGCGGTTATTCCGCACTTCCTGAGTTGAAGTGCCTCATCAATAAAGGCAACTGCCAAAAAGTCCACGCCGCTTTCCAAAAGGACTTCGGCTACTTCACGGTAACCATGTCCATAAGCGTCTGCCTTTACCACGCCCAAAACCTTTGTGCTATTTCCGACATAGCTTTGTATCTGTTTAATATTATGTTCAATTGCATCAAGGCTAATCTCTGCCCATGCCCTTTTCTCCGCTTCCATCGTTATCTCCTTTGTTAAATACGGCATCTTCTACCTTTTCGCCGAGTATAAAATTTTCAAACGTTACGCAAACAACCTCTTTATCGTTTACATCGTATGTTATAAGTTTTGACGGAACATAAGTTTTATTGTCTATAAGCAAGCTTTGTCTAAATCTTTTACTGTCACTGTTTTTTAAAAATATATCTAATTTGGTAAGTTCTCCGCTAAACCCCGATGCCGTTTCGGCAGTTGAGTCCTGCGAAGAAAAATAGTCTCTGAAAAACTCAGGCAAGAAAATATAATCACGTTCGTTTACAATGCTCAAATCCAAAGATGTTTTATCGCCTGACGGTGATAACAAGTCACATTCCTTGTCACGCACTATATACGATACAAATATGCCGCCGTCATCATTTAATATATCCATACGATAATTGTCAGGTGCGCTGTAATATTGCTTGATTTTATAATCGTTTTTCATCTTGTTGTTTGTGACCGTAAGCGTTGCGGTCGCCACATAGCTTTCCATCATATTATAGCGTTTATAAATTTGACTGTAAGCATCATGCTTCACCGTACTCTTGCACGATGACAGGATTATCATTAGTATAATGGAAACCATTATACCTTTTTTCATATATATCCTCCTGTTATTTTTTGTGTATATCAGGTCTGAGCATACAAATTGCCTTAGGCAATCCATCAATCACATCACTTGCAATAAGAGAATATTCGCCAACCTTTTGTGCGGCAATATCTCCGGCAAGTCCGTGAAGGAATGCGCCAAGCACCGCCGCATTGTATGGCTTTGCCCCCTGAGCAACAAGTGCCGCAATTACTCCGGAAAGCACATCGCCCATACCGCCGCTTGCCATACCGCTGTTTCCGCTATTGTTGATATGCACTCCGCCTTCTTCTGACGCTACTGCGGTTTCGTGACCTTTAAGCAGAAGTGTCACACCGTAGGTTTTTGCAAATTCCGAGGCTGTATCCTCTCTGCTGTCTTTAATCTTCTCTATGCTCTTTCCGGTAAGGCGGCTCATCTCACCTAAATGCGGAGTCAATATAACGGGGCAATTCTTTTCCTTTAACATATCTATATGCTCGCCCAGTGCATTTATTCCATCTGCGTCCAGGACGACAGTTTTACTCTGCTTTAAAACCACTTCTAAAAGCTCCGCCACATCTTTGCCCCTGCCCATACCGGGCCCGAAAACGCAAACATCGCATTTTTGAAGAGCGGTAGCAACTTGCTCTCTCGCCGCGGAAATCTCTTTTTGCAAAGGTATCGTCATAGCTTCCGTCAGTTTAGTTGCGACAATCGGTTGTTCACTCTCCGGTACTGCAACGGTAACAAGTCCGCACCCTGTACGCATTGCCGCCGATGCACTAAGGCACGTCGCACCTGTCATACCCTTTGAACCTGCAATAATCAAAACATGACCGCAGTCACCTTTGTGCATATTTTGTTTCCGTCTTGGGAGCAATGCACGATACGCTTTTAAAAACTCGTATTCTTTAATCGTCACTCCCTCGTCTTCGCCTGCAACTACTGCACACGCCACCGTTTTGGAGTGGCTGATACTTAAATCGACGCTTTGCCTGTTACCCATAAACATAATGTACGGTTTCCCTGTTTCCTCATGACAAATTTCAATATCATGCCACGAAAAGCCACGAATTCCCGTTCCCAAAAATTTCGCAAATGCTTCTTTGGCGGCAAAATGCCCTGCAAGCCTTTCGACAACATTTTCTCCGCTTCTGATATACTTAGATTCACGGATTGTAAAAATTCGTTTTAAAAACTCGTCTTCGTTTTTTATATTCTTAAAGCGTTCAACTTCAATAATATCTACTCCGGTCTTAATCATCTAAAAACACCTTCTGCGGATTATACCTTTTAAAGCCGTCCTTAATCTTTTCGTTAGGGTTAAGCAATATCATAACGCTTTCACCGACACGGCTTACAACAAAGTAAATATCCTCACTTTTTTTATCTTCGCAAGCATAGATTTTTTTAATGCCACCGTCTGCCATATATCTTTCAAAGTCTGCCTTGTGATTTTTCTCAGATGCAAAAATCTCAATTTCACGTGCATTTATGGTTGTAATATGCTTGCGGTTTTGTTTATTCAACACCTTATCCACATCAAAACTGCCATTTGTAAAAATATACTCATACTCTACATTTATATAAATAATGGTAAGATATATCAAATATACAATCAGGCAGCACGCCAAGAATGTAACAAATCCCAATGCAGGCACATATGCTTCCAAGAGTTTAATCACAAATATAAGTGCAACACCGCACAGTACAAGAGCAGCCGTACGCAAATAATCGGTAAATTTCTTCTTACGCTTTACCAATTGTTCATAAACTAAATCCATTTATACTCCCCCAATTTACATATTATCTTTATTATATACAAACAAATTTGACATTACAATAGAACAAATATTACATTTGTATGAATTTTGCACACTCTAAAAGGACACGCATATACTTTAAGTGAAGGAGGGATATAAATGTGCAATACAAATCCTGATTGCAGGTTGAGTTGCAGAAAACTAAGCATTCTCGTAAGCGTAGTTGTTGCAATAATCGCGGCAATACTGAGATACACCGCAGTAATCACCATAACATCGGTATTTTCGTGGACAATATTCGGAATTGCGGTTGTCTACCTTGGAATTTTGCTTGCAGTATCACCGTTTATACAGAGCTTTTATTGCGTTCGCCCTGTTTTAGCAAGGCTTCGCATATCAATTCCGGCAACGATTTTAGCATCGCTTTTGCTTCTCGGAATCAGCTTTGCCGCAACAAGCATAATCAGTGCCATCATAACCGGTGCATTATTCTTATTCTTCTCACTTACAATACTATCTGTTTCTTGCCTGATTAAGTGCATTACAGACTAAAAAAAGAGGCTGTAAAAAACAAATCGTTTTTTACAGCCTTGTCATAATTATTTCGTTGTTTCCGCTTCTACCAATCTTGCGGCGCCATATTGTTCGCGAAGTGTATTCTTTTGGATTTTGCCGGTTGCGTTTCTCGGAATATCTGCAAATATAATCTTTTTAGGGCGTTTATACCTCGGAAGCTGCATACAGAATTCGTTCATTTCTTCCTCTGTCGCAGTCATTCCCTCTTTAAGCTGGATAACTGCGGCGGTAATCTCGCCCAGTCTCTCGTCAGGCAGACCGATAACGCCTACATCGCTAATCTTGTCATTTGCCCTTAAAAAGTCCTCAATCTGGACAGGATAAATATTCTCGCCGCCGACGATTATTACATCTTTCTTTCTGTCGACAAGATAGATAAACCCATCTTCATCTTGCTTTGCCATATCGCCCGTATAGAGCCAGCCGTCATCTGTCAAGACCTCCTTAGTGGCTTCGGGATTTTTGTAATAGCATTTCATAACGCCATCACCTTTAAGGCAGAGTTCGCCAACATTTCCTTTTTCGACCTCATTGCCCTTTTCGTCAACAATCTTGACCTGCCAATTATATCCGGGAATGCCGATTGCGCCGACCTTTTCGATATTTTCAACGCCCAAATGCACCGCACCGGGGCCTATGGACTCACTAAGTCCGTAGTTTGTGTCATACTCGTGATTTGGAAATACTTCCTTCCAACGCTTTATAAGTGACGGCGGCACAGGTTGCGCACCAATGTGCATAAGACGCCACTGTGATAATCTGTACTTTGATATGTCAATTTCTCCACGCTCGATAGAGTCTAAAATATCCTGTGCCCACGGAACCAAAAGCCATACAATAGACGCTTTTTCGTCGGATACCGTCTGCAAAATCCATTCCGGCTTTACACCACGCAGAATAACCGCTTTTGATGCGGACTTTAATGAACCGAACCAATGCATCTTTGCGCCCGTATGATAAAGGGGCGGTATGCAAAGGAATACATCGTCCTTTGTCTGCGAATGATGCTTCTGTTCAACAGTCGCCGACATAACAAGCGAGCGGTGTCTGTGAAGGATAGCCTTCGGGAAACCTGTTGTGCCGGAAGAAAAGTAAATCGCACCGTCGTCTTTATCTGTAATCATTACAGGAGGCGGAGCAGATGAACAATGTATCAAGAGTTCATCATAATTATCTGCGAAGTCAGGTGTTTCATCACCCACAAAGAAGTAGTTTTTTATTTTGAGCTTTGGCAAAACGTTCTCTATTCTGCAAGTGAACTCCGGGCCGAAAACAAGCACGGAAATATCGGCTAAATCCGCACAGTATTCTATTTCATCTGCAGAAAATCTAAAATTCATAGGCACTGCAATCGCACCTGCTTTTAAAATTCCGAAATAGATAGGCAGCCAACTGATGCAATTCATCATAAGGATTGCAACCTTATCGCCTTTCTTTACACCACGGGTAAGCAAAAGATGTGCAAAACGGTTTGCAGCAACATCAAATTCACGCCAGGTAAGTTCTCGTCTGTACTTCTCGGACTCAGAGGACTCAATCAGGCTATACTCTCTCCATGATACATTTTTATCCGGCTGATTTTCCGGATTTACCTCTACAAGGCTTATATCATTTGGATAGAGTCTTGCATTTCTTTCTAAAAAATCTGTAATAGGCATTTTTATAACTTCCTTTCTTAGGCACATCGCCTTATGAGGACAAAAAAACCGTCCCCCAATAAATATCAGAGGACGGATATTTCCGTGTTACCACCTCAGTTCACAAGTACCTCACGATAACTTGCCTTATCGGGTAGCAATCACTACCCCACGCTGTAACGGGCGTTCCCGACAAGGGTTACTGATATTTCTCCCTTGTAGCTCAAAGACTGTATTCGGTACGCTTCCAAGCTTTAGCTCACACCACCCGCTAACTCTCTCTGCCTCTTTCACGCCCTACTTGCTTCTCATCATCGCTTTTAAAACTGTTCAGTATTTAGTTTTTAAAATTTTATCACAATTTTCTCCGTTTGTCAACAGGATTTCTTACAATGTTCCAAAAGTGCCGTGCAACCCATATAAATATCGTCCCATGTTTCCTCAAAATTTCCTGTATACCACGGGTCAGCCACTTCTTTATCCATATCCGCAAAGCTCATAAGCATAAACACCTTATCACTGTATTTATCGCCGATAAATCTTTTTATGTTGCGCATATTGTTGTTATCCATAACAATTATCATATCAAAGCACTCAAAATCATTATATGTAATCTGTCTTGCAGTCTTTCCGTTACAGGTTATGCCGTGTTTTAAAAGCTCCCGTCTTGCGGGAGGGTATACGGGGTTTCCTATTTCCTCCGTACTTGTTGCAGCAGAAGCAATCAAGAAATTTTCAGACATCCCGCTATCTTCCGCCAACCTTTTCATCACGAATTCCGCCATCGGACTTCTGCATATATTTCCGTGACAAACAAAAAGTATCTTCGTCATTTT
>JAZLIC010000105.1:0-2657 GCA_045617225.1 Clostridia bacterium | reverse complement strand
AACCACGCACATTCCAAAGAATGTCCGGGGTTTACAACTCTGGTCATCGGTGTGTCGCAGAAGCTTCCGTCCAAGCCTACTTGTTCAAGTACTGCACCAAGCTCCTCATTTATATATCCGTCATGCAAAATGTCACCGAGGCACTTTTTGACGATAGACTCATACTTCTCTTTATTTATGCCTACCTCTGCCATACACTGTGCAGTATTTAAAAGTATCATTATCGGCGACAAAGCTTTGTATGGTGCATTTTTGGGATTTAATTTCGGTGTGGTAAGACTTGGATTTAAATAAATATTATATGCAATATCAAAGTATCGCTCCGCCTTCTTCCAAGCCTCTGTATCACCTGTTGCCTGATAGTATGCCGCACAACCGATTGCCGCAAAGGTTTCGCTGAAATAATAGCGTCGTTTTTGCAGTCCTCTGCCGTCCTCCGTAACTGTGAAAAACATTCTCTCGTCTGTGTCACTGCAAAGCGGCAGGAAATCATATATCTTTTTAGCCGCCGTCAAATATTCGTCGCACTTCTCAATCGTATTATAGGCGGTACTGAATACCCAAAGGGCTCTGCCTTGAAACCAAACACTCTTTTCCCGACCGTAAATATCGCCTTTCTTATCAAGGCAGGTATAAATTCCGCCGTTTGTTTCATCAATGGCATTATCGAGCCAAAATCTTAAAACATCATCTTTTAAATATGCTTTAAAATCCATAATAATTCCCCCTTGCACTTAGATTATAGCAGTTTGATTTCCAAAGTCAATATAGAAAAAGCAGGGTGTAAAAACAACTTTTTACACCCTGCTTATATGCCGTCTTATCTGCCCACATTCATATGCTTTACTCTGTCATTAACCTCTGCCCTTTTGGCATTATTAAATCTGTCAACCGTACCGACAAGGTATCCTGTGATACGACGAATTCTGTCAAACGGTACTGCATTTAAAACATAATTTGCATCAACATAACCGTCATCACAAATTTTAAGGTCAAGCTTTTCAATTTCCATTCCCGGATTGTTGCTCTTTATGTGGCTTACATACGCCATAATCTCGTTCGGCTTCATTTCGCCGTTTGTAACATTAACTGTCATTGCAAATTGCCTTCTTTCTATTCTCTTTAAAATTTATGTGCTTATTATACACCTTATCAAATTTTGTGTCAATAGATTTTTATAAAAAAATTGAATATATTGTATTACAATTTCGTTACAACACAATATATTGTGTTACCGCTTTTTCTTCTGCATATTGAAAGCGATGCGCATAAGCATCTTTTCGGAAGCAAAACGGGAGAAGAATTTTGATGTCTTCATCACAAATCCGGGGATTATCAGCATTTTGCGTTTGAACATTTTTTTGACCGTATATTTTGCGACATAATCGCTGCTAAGTCCGTTTAAGCTAAACTTTACATTTGCCACTTCGTCAAATTCTGTCCTTACGGGTCCGGGGCAGAGAGTACCTATATAAACATTGCTTTTTCTGCGTCTAAGTTCCTCGTGTATTCCTTCGGTTAATCTGAAAACATACGACTTTGTTGCATAATATGTGGCAAGGAGAGGTCCGGGAAAGAACGCCGCAGATGATGCCACGTTTAAGATATAGCCTCTGTCACGGGCGACAAAATCCTTTAAAAACAGTTTGGTTAAAATATGCACCGCCCTGATATTGGTATCTATCATATCAAGTTCACGATTAAGCTCCAAGTCAGAAAATTCACCAAAAGCACCAAATCCGGCGTTATTTATCAATACTTCAATATCAAAGTTCTTATAATCTTCATACACTTTTCTGCATACATCGGCATCTGTTAAATCACCGCAAAATATCTCCGTATTGCAATCAAGTTCTGTCTTTAACGCTTCAAGACGGTTTTGCCGTCTGCCGATAATTATTAAATCATAGCCTCTTTTACAAAGTTCTTTTGATATATCATAGCCTATACCACTGCTTGCACCTGTTACAATCGCCCACATAACTTTCGCCTCCTATACCGATACTAATATTGACTTTTGGCTTAGTTATTAGTATAATATTAAAATATGAATTTGAAAAGAGGTAATTTTTAAAAATGAGTGAAAATTGTACACATGATTGTTCATCTTGCGGCGAAAACTGCGGCGAGAGAAAAGAGGCGCAAAGCTTTCAGGCTCCCGCGAACAGTATGAGCTCCATCAAAAAGGTTATCGGCGTTGTTAGCGGTAAAGGCGGTGTAGGCAAATCCTTAATCACCTCCCTTTTGGCTTCGGGAATGCAAAAAAAGGGGTTCAAGACCGCTATTCTTGATGCGGATATCACAGGACCTTCCATACCGAAAATGTTTGGCGTAAACGAAAAAGCAAGGGGCAGTGAATATGGCATTATTCCTGCAAAGACAAAGAACGGTACATCTCTTATGTCAATAAATCTTTTAATCGAGAATGACACCGACCCTGTTGTATGGCGTGGCCCCGTTATTGCAGGTACGGTTAAACAGTTCTGGACCGATGTTGTATGGGAGGATATTGACTATATGTTTGTTGATATGCCGCCCGGAACAGGTGATGTACCGCTTACGGTCTTTCAATCACTTCCCGTTGACGGCATAGTGGTTGTAACATCACCGCAGGATTTGGTTTCTATGATTGTAGGCAAGGCAGTAAAGATGGCAAA
>JAZLIC010000104.1:0-6843 GCA_045617225.1 Clostridia bacterium | reverse complement strand
TTTAAAAAAAGAATACAGAAAATTTAACATAAAGACCGTTGAGGGCGCTGATGATTATGCAAGTATGCGAGAGGTGATTTTCAGGCGCTTTGACGAAGCCTATAAGGAGCAAGATGCTATAAAAGCAGGTACATTAAGTCCTGATAAAGCAAAGTTTGCAACTTTACCTGACCTTATTCTTTTAGACGGCGGTGCAAATCATGTTTCTGTTATAAAGGAACTTTTTGAAACTCTGGGTGAAAACATACCGGTTTACGGACTTGTAAAAGATGATAAACACAGAACACGAGGTATTACCGACGAAAATGAAGAAATACCAATTGATAACGAAAGCGATTTATTTAACTTTTTGACATGTATGCAAGATGAAGTCCATCGTTTTGCTATAACATCATTCAGAAAGCGCCACGAAAGGGCTTCCGTAAATTCCGAACTTGAGGAAATCCCGGGAGTTGGTGCGGCAAACAGGACAAAGCTCCTTATGTACTTTTTAAGTATGGAAAGTATAAAAAAAGCAAGTATTGATGAGCTTAAATGTGCAGTGGATAAACGCACCGCAGAAAACGTATACAAACACTATCACAATTTAGAAGGTGAAAAAAATGAATAATATTCAAAGCAAAATATTAAGCCTCATAAAAGAAGAAGAGGGTAATATCATAAACTATCGCCGACATATTCATATGAACCCTGAATTGTCATTCAATGAAGAAAAAACCGCAGAATATATTTGCAACATTCTTGATGAAATAAATGTGCCATATATAAAAAATATCGGCAACACATATGGAGTTATGGCTTTTATAGGAAAGAGAGAATCGGAAGAAGCGATACTTATTCGTGCAGATATGGACGCTTTGCCTGTTTTTGAATGTACAAATCGAGAATATGCTTCAAAGGTAAATGGTGTTATGCATGCGTGCGGCCACGATTGCCACACTGCAATACTGCTTGGAACTATCAAAGTTTTAAAAAAGCTTGAAAATGAGATAAACGGACTTGTAAAGTTTGTATTTCAACCGGGAGAAGAAACAGATGGCGGAGCAGAAATTATGATAAACGAAGGCGTGCTTGAAAATCCAAAAGTTTCTGCCGCAATCGCTCTGCATACGGACCCATTGGTTGACTGCGGAAAAATCAACATAAAAGATGGACCACTGTATGCGTCGCCTGATGAATTTGATATTATTATAAAAGGAAAAGGCGGACACGGTGCAGAACCGGAACTATGTATAAACCCCATTGTCGTTGCGTCGGAAATTATAAAAGAGCTTACAAATCTTACTGATAAAAATACCGATTCGGAAAATATGCGTGTGGTTTCAATATGCTCTGCACATTCAGGTAATACTACAAATGTTATTCCGGACAGTGCTTCCATAACAGGTACTGCCAGAGCAATGACAACTAAGATGCGTGACTTTTTGGAATTGGAAATTGAAAACATTGTAAAAAAAGTTACAGAAAAATATGATGTGAAATATACATATGATTTCAGAAAGATGTTTCCGCCGCTTATAAATGATAAAACAGTTGCAGAAAAGATTTATAACTCCGCAAAAACATATTTAAAAGACAACGCAATTTATGGCGGAGAACACACAATGGCAGGGGAAGATTTCTCGTATTTTGCACAATCTGTTCCGTCAGCACTGTTTAAGCTTGGTTGCAAAAATGAGAAAAAGAGCGTAAACGCCCCATTGCACAGTTCGCATTTTGATATTGATGAAGAATGTATGAAATATGGTGTTATGATTTTTTCCGATTTTGCAATCCGTTATTTTTTGAATTAAAGTACACACATACTGCCGAATACCCACCGGTATTCGGCTTTATTGTGTTTAGATTACATTTTCCGTCTTTACAATAGATACATTCTTTTTCAATGCAATTTATCGCAGACATACAATCACACCCTTAAAAAATATTATTCTCAAATTTATTTTAAATATTCCAAAGGCGGCATAACGTATAATGCTATGCCGCCGGATATATAAAGGGTATGATGCCATAGTAGGTATAAACATCATCCCGACACTTCCATAATATGTAATTTTAGAACTTGTGTGCGTGTAACAAAATGATTTGCTTTCCGTATGATATTATAGCCAATAATTTCCTGATAATTTTATGGGATAATCGTTGTTTTTGGGCATTATAAGGTTGTGGAGGTGGCGCAAATGGAAATGATTAAAATCAAATCAAGCTATGATTTAAGCGAAGTTGAACGCTTGCTTAAAAATACAGATGCGGAAATTACAGAAATTTTGACAGATTGGATATATAAAAACTATTATCCCCAAATGATAAAAAGCGTATTAAATGAAAATTTTGAGGATTTTAGCGAGGAAGAACAAGAGGATATTATTTTACGTTCAACAAGTTTAATCGAAGAAAAAGAACTTAAAGCTTTAAAAAGCATAATACAAAACAAGCTTACAGAATATTTTAAAAACGAATCCGGTATAAATATAGACGGTTTTGTGAATTTCAGATTACAAGAATTAAAGGACAGATTATTTTTAATTGCCGAAGAAGCAACATACGAATATATGGCGCTTAGTGAATACAGCAGACTTGTAGATTTATTAAATTATTTAGACGAGTTTTCAAACAATGATGATTACTAAATCATTTGTTACCAACCTGTAAAGAAAAGAAGGTTGATATGTTACCTAAAAAGAAGTAATATAAATATAGACATACAATTGCACAAAATAAAAATTTTGTGCAATGTAAGGTAGGTAGTTAAGGGGGAACATATAATGAACCATTTTAAAGACGCTCCGGAGCCTTTGGCGTCCTTTTTAATCTATATTGACAGTATTCAAGGAAAGTCCCGTAAAACTGCCGATGAATACTTTTATGACCTGAGAACATTTTATCGTTATCTTAAATATCATTTTGATTTAGTTCCCAAAGATTGTGAGTTTGATAAAATTTCTATTGATGATGTTGACATTGATTTATTACGCCGTGTTGATTTAAACTTACTATATGAATACATAAATTACTTAAATCGTACACGAGGTAATTCGTCATCGTCACGTGCACGCAAGGTTGCGTCATTAAAGGCATTTTTTAAATATGTTTGCAATAAAGCAAAACTCATTGAAGAAAATCCAACTGCCGAGCTTGAGTCTGTTAAAACTCAAAAACAATTACCAAAACATTTTAATTTAGAGGACAGTATATCGCTTTTAAACTCTGTTGAAGGCCGTAACAGCGAACGGGATTTTTGTATATTTACTCTCTTTTTAAACTGCGGTATGCGACTTGCAGAATTGGTTAATATTAACATTACAGATATTAATGGTGACGAATTGGTAGTTATTGGAAAAGGAAATAAAGAGCGTACAATTTATTTAAACGAGGCTTGTAAATCCGCAATAGACGCTTATATGGAGGTAAGACGCACTATGTCACCTCCTGCATCGCAAAAAAACGCCCTTTTTCTATCGGAACGCGGTATGCGTATCAGCAGACGCACAGTACAGTATACTGTTGAAAAATATGTTAAAAAGCTTGGTTTGGACCCACATAAATATACAACGCACAAGCTTAGACATACTGCGGCAACACTTATGCACCAGGCGGGCGTTGATATACGCATTTTGCAAGAAATTTTAGGACACAAGCAATTATCTACAACTGAAATTTACACCCATGTTAATAATGACCAGCTTCGTGATGCAGTCAGTCAAAACCCGTTATCAAAAATTAAGCCTGAATAGTTTACCATAAAAATATTATGTAAACAAAACGACACCAAAATGTGCCGTTTTGTTTTTTGGTATTTTATTTACAGTTGTCATTTGTCATTTTTGTATATGGCGCAAGCTCTATTCTGACAAAAAATCCTTTATCGTGATTACATACCGGACAGGTTTCCGGAACTTCCTTGCCGGTGTAGATATAACCGCAATTTGAACACATCCAATGGGTTTCAATATCAGAAACAAAAAGTTTTCCTGCTTTTAAAAGTTCTGCATAAATGCCGAAACGGTCAGCGTGAGTTTTCTCAACTTTTGCAATATTTTCAAAGGCGGTTGCAATTTTATCAAAACCTTCTTCCTTTGCGACCTTTGCAAAATTTATATATACTTCTTCTGCTTCCTTCATTTCATTATGACGTGCCGCAAGTAAAAGCTCGCTTATACCGTCGTATATCTCGACAGGGTATGTTCCCTCAACTGTTATGCCTTTTCCGTTCAATTCCTTTAAAAAGTCATAAAACACCTTGGCGTGCGCCTGTTCCTGACTTGCGGTAAATGTAAAAACTTCTTCTACAACATGCATTTTCTTAGCCTTAGCGGTCTTTGCTGCAAATTCATATCTGTTCATTGCCTGCGACTCTATGGCAAATGCCTTCATTAAATTATCCTTTGTTTGACTTTCAGTAAAAGAAACACTCATAATACTTACCTCCTAAATAATTTAGTATAAGTATTTGAGTGTTTGCTTGATTTTATGTATAAAATATAACTTTATTTTTCTGTGTCGGTTAAAATTGCATCAATCTTGATTTCCTCATAGTCTTTGTTTGTTTCGATACATTTTCCGCAGTTATCGCAAACTTTAAGAGGATTTAAGTCACAAAAATCACATTCACCGCACATTATACATTTCCTGTCATATAAAACACAATCACGCGAATTTTGCATAAAATCACCGCCTTTTTTCTATTGCATCAACCGCTTTTAAAACGCCTATTTTTGCAGAATTATAAATAACACCGCCTTGCAAATATGCGATATAAGGCTCACAAATGGGTGCATCTGCGGATAGTTCAATTGATGCCCCTTGCACAAATGCGCCTGCTGCCATTATAACCTTATTTTCATATCCGGGCATATCCCAAGGCTCAGGTGACACAAAACTGTCAATCGGTGAGCCTTTTTGTATAGCCTGACAAAATGATATAAGGTTTTCTTTGTTTTCAAGGCGTATTGACTGGATAATATCACTGCGTTTTGCATCAGATGAAGGGCAGACCGCAAAGCCAAGCTCTTCAAACATACCGGCGCATAATATAGATACTTTAAGACTCTCTGCAACAATATGTGGCGACATAAAAATTCCTTGATAGAGGTTTCTGTTCATACCGAGGCTTGCCCCAACATGTTTTCCGAGTCCCGGAGCAGTAAGTCTGTATCCGACCAGTTTTACATACTCCTTTTTACCTGCAATGTATCCGCCGCTTAAAGCAAGACTTCCGCCGGGATTTTTAATAAGAGAGCCTACAACCAAATCTGCTCCGACTTCGGTCGGCTCACGAAGCTCCACAAATTCACCGTAACAATTATCTACAATACAAATAACGTTTTTATCTATCCCTTTTATTGTCTTTATTACTTCTTCTATATCATCAACAGACAGAGAATCACGCCAAGCATATCCGCGAGAGCGTTGGATTAAAACTGCTTTAACGGTATTTAATTTAACCGTATTTTCAATAGCTTCAAAGTCAAGCTTTCCGTCTTTAAGGTCAACCTGCATATACGAAACACCAAAATCTTTAAGAGAGCCGATGCCCTCCTCGCCTCGGATACCGATGACCTCCTCCATTGTATCGTATGGACTTCCTGCAACAGATAACAAAATATCTCCGGGACGCAAAACTGCGTACAGACAAGCTGCAATAGCCTGTGTCCCTGAAATTATATTATGTCTTACTATTGCGTCCTCCGCACCGAAAATTTCCGCATATACATCATCTAATGCATCACGACCTAAATCATCATAGCCATAGCCTGTGGTTTCACCAAAATGCGCATAAGAAATTTTATTATTTTGAAATGCGCTTAAAACTTTAAGTTGATTTATTTCTGAAATCTTTTCAACTCTTTCAAATTGCGGAGCAAGTCTTTTCTCTACCCTTTCCATCATATTGATAGTCTTGTCAGAAATTGAAAACTTGTTTTTAAGCATATCATATCCACAGTTTTGAATATCCATAAAGTCGATTCCTCCGTGTTATTTATGAAGTCTGCCAAGTTCAAATGCTTTTTTGTTCACATCAATAACTTTTTCCGGTACGGTTTCTTCAAGTGCTTTATACCAAACCTCAACGGGAATGTCCGTTGATGCAGATAAAACGCCGAGCAAAACAACATTTACAGTCTTGATATTGCCTGCTTCAAGTGCAAGTGAAGCAGCGTCAACAGAAACAATATCAATTTCTTTGTTGCGTATTTTATCTACAATATCACTCGGATACTCTTTTGCACCTATAATAACCGGCATTGGGTCAATATTCTGTGCATTGCAAATAATACGGCCGCCTTTTTTGAGATATTGTATATGGCGGTATGCTTCAAGCTCTTCAAAAGCTAAAATAATATCTGCACCGCCCTCATCAATAATAGGTGAGTTTACCTTCTCGCCGTATTTTACGTATGTAACAACAGAGCCGCCTCGTTGTGACATACCATGTACCTCGGATACCTTTACGTCATATCCTTCACCGACTAACATATTTCCTAAAATTCTGCTGGCAAGCAGTGTTCCTTGACCGCCAACACCAACAATCATAATTGATAATCCCATTTTTATCTCCTTTTCTGTCGCCGCTTATCGGCGTAAATATTTTTAGAAAGATTTATCCGATTGCACCAAACTTACAAACTCTTTGACAGAGTCCGCATCCGTTACAAAGTGTCTGGTCAATTTCTATATGACCATTCTTATTACTGATTGCACTGCATCCAAGCTTCATACACATTTTGCAAGATTTGCACTTGTCGCTGTTTATCTGTATAGGTCCAGGGAATTTAACGCTCTTTAAAAGTGCGCACGGTCTTTGTGCAATTATCAATGACGGCTCATCTGCCGCAAGTTCTT
>JAZLIC010000103.1:0-5372 GCA_045617225.1 Clostridia bacterium | reverse complement strand
TCCTCGGTGATTATTGCTTCGGAGTGACCGCTGTTATAGCGGTTGATGTGCATGATTGCCTCATCAATACCGTCTACGACTTTAACACCGATTTTAAGGTCTAAATATTCTCTGCCCCAATCCTCCTCGGTTGCAGGAGTGGTATCGGGAAATATCTTGCAAACCCTTTCGTCACCGATAATTGTAACATTTCGTTCTTTAAGCTCCGGAATGATTATATTTAAAAATTCCTCTGCAATGTCTGAGTGGACTAACAACTTTTCTTCCGCATTGCAAACGGAGGGGCGTTGGGTTTTGGCATTGATGACGATATTCTTTGCCATATTCAGGCTTGCAGTTTTGTCAACATATACATGACAGTTGCCCGTGCCTGTTTCTATGGCAGGTACGGTTGCGTTTTCGACAACCGCCTTTATAAGTCCCGCACCGCCACGAGGGATAATTACATCTAAGTAATCGTTAAGGCGCATAAGTGCAGTCGCACTATCTCTTGAAGTATCCTCAACCAAGTTGATACAGCCGTCCGGAAGGCCTGCCTTTATCGCTTCCTCTTGCATAATTCTGACAAGTGCGATGTTGGAGTTTAAGGCTTCCTTTCCGCCACGGAGGATAACTGCGTTACCTGCCTTTATGCAAAGGCAGGCGGCATCAACCGTGACATTTGGGCGTGCCTCGTATATTATGCCTGCAACGCCTAAGGGGACACGCACCTTTGAAATAACAAGTCCGTTCGGGCGTTTTGTGCGGCTGATTGCTTCGCCGATTGGGTCAGGGAGGGCGATAATCTGGCGTACACCCTCTGCAATGCCGATAATACGACTTTCGTTTAGCATAAGGCGGTCAAGAAGTCCGTCGTTTAAGCCGGCTTCCTTGCCCTTTGCCAAGTCTTTTTTGTTGGCTGCTATAATTTCATCTGTCCTTTTGCAGAGTGCGTCTGCTATGCCGAACAGAGCCTTGTTCTTTATATCGGTGCGTAAGCCGCCTAAAATTTGTGCGGCATACTTTGCCTTTTTGCCTTTATCTATAAGCTCCTGCATTCTAATCATTCCTTTCTTACCCTTGATTATAACACAATAATATGTTATAATCAAGTAAAAGGAGTTGTAAAAAATGCTTTTTGATACACATGCACATTTAGACGATGAACAGTTCGACCTTGACAGAGAGGAAGTAATCGCCGATATATATAAAAGCGGCGTTACCAAAGTAATGGATATAGGGGCAAGTATAGAAACATCTTATAAGGCGGTAGAGATTGCCGATAAGCACGACTTTATCTATGCGGCGGTGGGCGTTCACCCAAGCGAAACAGTCGGTATGACCGAGAAGGATATAGATATATTAAGAGAGCTTGCCAAAAATAAAAAGGTGCGCGCTATTGGCGAGATTGGACTTGACTATCATTATGAGGACACAAATCCCGAGGAGCAGAAAATATGGCTTCGCAGACAGATAGAATTGGCAGATGAGATTAAACTGCCTGTTATTATCCACGACCGTGATTCTAAGGGTGAGTGCGTTAAAATCCTGCGTGAAATGAATGTAACAAACGGCGTCGTGCATTGCTTTTCGAGCAGTGCAGAGGTCGCAAAAGAGCTTGTGAAGCAGGGACTTATGATTTCGTTTACAGGGGTACTGACATTTAAGAACGCAAGGCGTGCGGTAGAAGCCTGTGCGGCGATACCGCTTGAACGTCTTATGATAGAAACCGACTGCCCGTATATGGCGCCGGAACCGCACAGAGGCACACGCAACCATAGCGGAAATGTACGCTTTATCGCCGAAAAGATGGCAGAGATAAAGGGTATCTCTTTTGAGGAGCTTTGCAGAATAACATACGAAAACGGCTTGAAATTCTTTGGAATATAGAAAAGGGATATTTACTTCCCTATCAGGTAGCCGTCTTGGTATTCTGCACAGGTGACATCTATGATACTTCCCACATCTGCGTCTTTGCAGGGCACCAGAATATCCATATAATTTGCAGTTGTGCCGTGGTAGAGGTTGCCCTTGTGCTTTTTCTCTATCAGCACTTTTTCTGTCCTTCCGATATAGCGGCCGTAAAACTCGCTTTTCAGCCTGTTGCCAAGTGCTATCATCTTTTTTGCACGTTCCTCTTTTACGGATTTTGCAAGTTGGTTTGGCATTTCTGCCGCCCGTGTTCCCTTTCGGACAGAGTAAGGAAAGACGTGCATTTGTGAAAATCCTATTTCTGCACAGAAGTCATAGGACGCCTTAAAGTCGTCCTCGGTTTCTCCGGGGAAGCCAACCATCAAATCGGTGGTGAATGCGGCATCTGAAAATGTACGTTTTAAAAGCTCTGTTGCACGCTTGAAATCAGCGGTGGTATAGTGACGGTTCATTCTCTTTAAGGTGTCATCACAGCCGCTTTGCAAGGCAAGGTGAAATTGTGGACATAGCTTTTTAAGTTTTTTGGCACGGTCTGCAAATTCATCGGTTATAAGCACGGGCTCAAGCGAGCCGAGGCGGATACGCTCAATACCGTCTGTTTTGTCAAGAGCCTCCAAAACATCTATCAGTTTTGTGTCGGTATCTAAATCCTTGCCGTAGGAGTCTAAATGTATTCCGGTCAGGACTACTTCCAAAAAGCCTGCATTTGCAAGGGCTTTGCCTTCTTTTAGTATTGCGCTTAATTCCCTTGAACGCACGGGACCCCTTGCATACGGAATAATGCAATAGGTGCAGAAGTTGTCGCAACCGTCCTCGATTTTGATATTGGCGCGGACTCTGTTTTGGCTTATGGCACAGGTCAATTCCTCGTAGGTGTGTTCGTTGCGTATGTTTTCCACTTTATCAATGTGGAGATTCTTCTCAACCATTTCTACGATTTTATTGCGGTATTTGTTGCCGATTATAATATCTACGCCCTCAATATTTCGCACCTTTTCGGGCTCGGTCTGAGAAAAACAACCGGTGACGGCAATTATTGCGTTTGGGTTTTGCTTTATGGCACGGCGGATTTGTTGCCGTGATTTTTGTGCACCTGTGGCAGTGACCGTACAGGTGTTTATAATGCAAGCATCGGCAGGGGAATTATCATCAATTACGATATGCCCCTTTTCTCTGAACATAGCAGCCATTGCTTCACTTTCATAAATGTTGGTTTTGCACCCTAAGGTGATGAATTTTATCTTTATTTTGGACACGCCCTTGCTATTTGTTTTGCAATTATTGATGTTGCATAAAAAATTTTTACTAAAATTATATAAATATTATATAATTTTTGATTGACTAATGCAAGAAAAAATTATATACTTTAATATGTATGATTACATTTTAAAAAAGGGGGTTACTTGATATGAAGAAGGTAACAGTATTACTTAGTTCCATCAACGATGTAAAGAGCTTTGTAAATGCCACAACAAAGTATGACTGCGAAATTGATTTAATCTCAGGCAGATATGTAGTTGACGCAAAATCAATTATGGGTATCTTCAGTTTAGATTTAAGCAAGCCCATTGACCTTGAAATCCACAGCGATGACTGTGAAGGCTTACTTAAAGACATTGAGGCTTTTATTAAATAGCAACGCAAAATATATCCCTGTGTCCTATGGGTATGGGGATATTGTCGTGTATATAGGGCGAATAATTTGTTATGGAAAATGTATTTATGACCGCCGCACTTTATGAAGCAAGGCTGGCACTTAAAGAGGGTGAAGTCCCGGTCGGTGCGGTTGTGGTAAAGGATGGCGAGATTATCGCAAGGGCGCATAACCTGCGTGAGAGCGATAAGGACGCAACTGCACATGCAGAGATGGTTGCCATAAGGCGTGCCTGTGCATATCTTGGCGATTGGCGGCTTGACGGTTGCGATATTTATGTTACATTGGAGCCGTGTGCTATGTGCTCGGGTGCAATAAGGCAGGCAAGGCTCAGACGCTTGTTCTTTGGCGCATATGATAAATCATACGGTTGTGTGGTATCTGCCGCACAGTATCTTGATAAACCAAAGGGGCTTTCCGTTCCCGAATATTATTGCGGAATTATGGAAGATGAGTGCAGTAAGTTGCTTGATGACTTCTTTAAGGACGCAAGAAATAAAGATGAATAAAATTAAATAAATTTACATACACAGGAGGAAGAAAAAATGGCAAAGAAATTTGTTTACCTTTTTAGCGAAGGTGACGCAAACATGAGAGAGCTTCTCGGCGGTAAGGGTGCAAACCTTGCTGAGATGACAAAGATTGGACTCCCTGTTCCGCAGGGCTTCACAGTTTCAACTGAGGCTTGTACTCAGTACTATGAAGACGGTCGTTCAATCAACGCTGAAATTCAGGCAGAGATTATGAAGAACATCACAGAGATGGAAAAAATCTGCGGTAAGAAGTTCGGCGATAAGGAAAACCCACTTTTGGTTTCAGTTCGTAGTGGTGCGAGAGCATCAATGCCCGGTATGATGGATACAATCCTTAACCTTGGCTTAAACGAAGATGTTGTTGAAACAATGGCTGCAAAGACAGGCAACGCAAGATGGGCATGGGATTGTTACAGAAGATTTATCCAGATGTACTCTGACGTTGTTATGGAAGTTGGTAAGAAGTACTTTGAACAGCTTATCGACGAGATGAAGGAAGCAAAGGGCGTATCTCAGGATATCGAGCTTGACGCTGAAGACTTAAAGAAGCTCGCAGGTCAGTTCAAGGCTGAGTATAAGTCAAAGATTGGTAAGGACTTCCCAACCGACCCGAAGGAACAGTTGATGGGTGCTGTTGAGGCAGTATTCCGTTCATGGGATAACCCAAGAGCTAATGTATATCGTCGTGACAACGATATCCCATATTCATGGGGTACAGCTGTAAACGTACAGATGATGGCATTCGGTAATATGGGCGATGACTGCGGTACAGGTGTTGCATTTACTCGTGACCCTGCTACCGGTGAAAAGGGACTTATGGGTGAGTTCTTGGTTAACGCACAGGGTGAAGACGTTGTTGCAGGCGTTCGTACACCTATGCCTATCGCTCAGATGGCAGAGAAGTTCCCTGATGCATTTAATGAATTCAAGAAGGTTTGTGCAATCCTTGAAGACCATTACAGAGATATGCAGGATATGGAGTTCACTGTTGAGAACAAGAAGCTCTATATGCTCCAGACAAGAAATGGTAAGAGAACAGCTAAGGCTGCACTTAAAATTGCTTGTGACTTAGTTGACGAGGGTATGATTGATAAGAAGAAGGCAGTTGCAATGATTGACCCACGTAACTTGGATACACTTCTCCATCCGCAGTTTGATGCAAAGGCATTAAAGGCTGCTACACCGATGGGTAAGGGTCTTGGCGCTTCTCCGGGTGCTGCTTGCGGTAAGGTTGTATTCACAGCTGAGGACGCAGAGGCTTGGAACGCAAGAGG
>JAZLIC010000102.1:0-17797 GCA_045617225.1 Clostridia bacterium | reverse complement strand
AATGCGGTTTCCGTTCTTGTTATTGCGTGTCCTTGCTCTCTCGGTCTTGCTACTCCTACCGCTATAATGGTCGGTACAGGTGTTGGTGCAAAGGCAGGTATTCTTATAAAAAGCGGCGCAACACTTGAAAACGCACATAAGGTTGATACGGTCATTCTTGATAAAACAGGCACTGTAACCAACGGAAGTCCTGCCGTAACCGATATATATGCGGCAGATGGTGACACCTCAAAACTGCTTGAAATAGCAGGCAGTATTGAAAGCCTGTCCGAGCATCCGCTCGGAATTGCGATTTACGAACATTCAAAGGCAATGAATAAAGCCTTTTCCGCTGTAACGGATTTTAAGCTGCATATAGGAATGGGCGTTAGCGGAAAAATCGACGGCAGAGAGTTTTTCATCGGTAATCGTGCTTTAATCCAAAGCGCAGGCATTGATATTTCACCTTATGAAGATGATATATCACGTCTTGAAGGTCAAGGGAAAACCGTTATGCCGGTTGCAAGCGATAACCTTCTCGGTTTTATTGCAGTTGCGGACACCGTCAAAAGTTCCGCAGGGCAGGCGATAGAAATGCTCAAAAAATTAAATTGTAATATTTATATGCTGACAGGTGATAATTCAAAGACCGCAAAGGCTATTGCGGATGCTTTGGGAATAGAAAATGTTATTGCAGAAGTCCTGCCGAGCCAAAAGGCAGAAAAGGTTGAGGAATTTAAAAAGCTCGGCTTAAATATTGCAATGGTCGGTGACGGTATAAATGACGCATTGGCGCTTACCACCGCCGATATAGGCATCGCAATCAGCGGTGGCACGGATATTGCGATAGAGTCGGCTGATATAGCATTGATGAGAGATGATTTAACACTTATTCCCGAGGCGATACGCCTTTCCAAAAATACTATGACAAAGATTAAGCAGAACTTATTTTGGGCGTTTGTTTATAACTCCATAGGTGTTCCGTTTGCCGCCTTGGGATTTTTAAACCCAATTATTGCAGGTGCGGCAATGGCGTTCAGTTCCGTTTCGGTAGTAACAAATTCGCTTAGATTAAATAAGACAGGGAGGATAAAAAGCTATGACAACAAGCAAAATTGAAATTGAAGGTATGATGTGTAATCATTGCGTAAAATCTGTCGAGGACGCACTTTTGGCATTAGATGGCGTTGAAAGTGCAGTGGCAAATTTAGAGAGCAAAAACGCAGAAGTAACCTATGATGAAGATGTAATTTCCATTGAACGAATTATAGACGAAATCATATCCATAGGTTTTGATGCCGAATAGCGAAGTATGTCGCACGAAAATTTGAAATTTTTTTCAAAAAAGTATTGACTTTTTCCTAAAAGTGGTTATAATTTATAGAGTGATTTGAATATTCCTCTATAGCTCAGTTGGTAGAGCATGCGGCTGTTAACCGCAGGGTCGTTGGTTCGAGTCCAACTGGAGGAGCCATAACAAAAGAGATGTGCTTTGGCACATCTTTTTTGTTATCTCTTTTTATTGAAGTCGAACCAACGAGCCTGCGAGCCGCTCGCGGACGCAGGGGGACGTTTGCGACCGCTGCCTGTGGCAGATGAAGGGAGCAATAAGGAGTGGCAGTAACACAATGAAAGCAAGCACGAAAGTGCGTAGCTTGAATTGATGTTACAACAGGACGTGGTTCGAGCCGCTTGTAAAAAGAGATGTGCTTTGGCACATCTTTTTTTGTTATCTTTATTATAAATTCTGTTTTTTGTACATCTTATTCCAATTTATGTAGCCGTATATATCATTTACCAAAAAGGCTATAAAGCACACTACCACTGACAAATACATAAGATTGCTGAAAGTCGCAAGCACCCAAAGTATAATAAGCAGTATATCATTTGCCGCATATGCAAGAGCAAAATACGGACTTCGGCGGAATGTCAGATACACCGCAAGGAAGCTTGTAGTTACTGATAATGTACTCGGAATTATATTCTTTGTATCAAAAAATTCCAGAACATAGTAAAAGATAATTGTAACTATCACCGTCAAAAAAATCATAAATACCGTTTCTTTTTCCTTAATATGATTTACCTCTACCTCCGCTCTCTTGCCCTTATATGGGTGTCTGAGCCACGCTATAAGAGCCAAAAACGCCATAGGCCCGGTCATACCGAGGTATGTTATCATCTCTCCGTAATACGAGAAGGTGTATGATATTATTCCATAAAGGATACTGAATACTATCATAAGCAGTTGCCCGAAAGGATTGCCCTTGGCGTTAAAAATCAGCGAGGTAACGCCGATTAGCGATGCGGTCAAGGTAAGATAGTTCTCTCTGTCGAACAACACAAAAGAAATAAGCACAAAAAATACCGAGCTTGTCCACAGGATAACTTCACCCCTTGAAAAATATTTTTGTTTTTGCATAGTTACCTCCAAAAAAACAACGCTTACATACACATCTTCAAAGACCTAACGATGTGCATATAAACGCTTTCGCATTTTCTACCCGGTGGCAGTCACTTTTATTTCTTTAAGTATAGCACAGATTTTCAAATATGTCTATATTTTATTTTGCAAAGCCGATAAAATATATGTGTTGCATTTAAAAAAGATGTATGATATAATTTTTTGTACATAAAAAGTAACAATTCGTCAAAATAACCGAGCTTAGGCTGCTTTTGTCTGCCAAGGAGTTTTTATGTTATATTTACTCATAAGTCATTTTTTAGTTGACTTTCAATGTATTTGTTTATTAAATTCAGTTATTAATGTAGAAATTAACAATTTTGAAACTGTCATTCTATTTGCTTTAATATACAATGGAATTGCGTTTGCATTTCAATTACCAATCGGCAGTTTGGCTGATTTTATTGGCAAAAACAATATGCTTACCGCAACCGGTATTCTTTTTGTTGTTTTGGGAACATTTATTACTAATCCGATTTTGCTATGTATAACAATCGGTATCGGAAATGCAATGTTTCATATAGGCGGTGGCAGAGAAGCACTGTTAATCGGAGAAGGCAAAGCCTTTTCTATCGGGCAATTTGTTTCAACCGGTGCTATGGGAGTTTTCCTTGCCGGCAAGTTTTATAATATTTCATATATCACTTATATCGTTTGCGTATTGTTGATAGTTTCTGCAATTTTAATATTTTTACACAAAAACTCAAATAATGAAATCAAAAGTAGCAATATTACAAATAAAGGCTTTATAAAAATAGCTATATATATGTTTTCCACGGTTTTGTTGCGTGCATATATGGGGACAATGGTTCACTATTCATTCCAAAATACATTTATTTTCTCTTTACTATTTGTTGCAGCTATCGTTTTAGGGAAATTTTTTGGAGGAATATTAAGTGACAAATTCGGTATGGCTGAGTTTTCAATTGTTTCACAAGTATTGTGTGTATTGTGCTTTTTACTATCGTTTAAGTTTTCATTATTTGCTTTTATTGCAATTTTCTTATGGAATACAACAATGGCAATAACTGCAACGGTGCTTTCCTGCAGCAGGCCAAAGTATTGCGGAACATTATTCGGGCTTACAACATTAGCTTTGTTTTTAGGCACTTCCGTAAATCAAGCAAATTTATTAAACTTTGAAATGAACATAATTAATGTTACTGTAATTTCAATAGTTTCGGCATTATTATTTATCAGGGGAATACTTATTTTTAAGGGGGACTCGGAACGATAAGCTTACTTAAATCATATTCTGTTTCATTAGCTTTAACGCTGATAATAGAAATTGCCTTCTCTTTTATTTTAAAAGTCAAAAATAAAAGAGACTATTTAATAATATTATTAGTTAATATTTTTACTAATCCAATTGTTGTTTCGATATTTAACGGTTATTGTTTGTTTTATCATACAAATCCTACATATCTTATAATTACTTTAACAGAATTATCCGTTGTTATAACAGAAGGATTTTTCTATAAAAAACTTTTGGATTACAAACTTATTAATCCTTATTTATTTAGTTTTTTATTAAATCTATTTTCATATTTTGGAGGTATTATTTATGGGAAAATTTAAATCTTTATTGTTTGTTATCGTATTTGTATTGTTGGTTTCTCCGCTCACTTCTTTTGCGGATGCATGGAGTCCTGTTGACAGCGGCGATTATACAGATAAAATTTGTCTCAGCGAAAATATAAGACCTATCAATATTTTTATTAACAATTTTGTTGAAGCAAATGTCTACAATTACAGTTCAAATTCCTCAGACTCTGTCATAATTGATACAGTTTTAAAACATACCGAATTGAATGGGAGAGTTGCTGCAATTAATATTGACGGCAAAACCTATATGGAAATTTCGAAAGAAAAATTTGATAATCTATGCAGGCATCTGTTTGCCAAAACTGTTTCAATAGATAAATGTCCGGGCTACAACAGCACAACGAACACGGTTATGGTTTCAGCTGATTGTTATAAACCCACAATACATAATTTTGCTCCTTTAAATAATTGCGTCTACAATGGTAACAAAATCTATACATTTTATTTTAATATATATAGAGTAGATAATGCCGGAAATTATTATTCTCAAAATGAATACACCGGAGCAGATCGCTTTTCACAAATATCAAGCCCTGTAGGTTCCGGCAAAATTACGGCAAAATATATCGGAAACGGAAGCAGCTTTACCGCTGATGATTTTGCAGTTTCAAATATAACTATAACAAATAATTCTCCGGAATACACCAACTCAAACGTATCATTATCCAATAACAACTCGCCGGAAAATGATGGTAGCAATACCGCAGATGTATCTTCCGAAAAAGAAAATGCTACCCTTGAAGAACTAAACGACAGCACGCCCACTCCGCTTCCCCAAACAAATTCTGCAAGCAGTAGTTTTAACATTTTCTTGATAGTTATCATAGGAATAATTCTTATTTCGATGAGTGCGTGCGTTGTGCTTCTGATACTAATATTAAAAAGAAAATAAGCTATCATTTCATAATTTAATACCTTGTTAAGTATAATCAAAACACAAACGGACCTCGCTATGGGGTCCGTTTTATATTTCGCTTATCAGCGCCTTATTCAGCACTTCCTGCCATTTATTTGTAAAGTTCTTGTCCATTGCCGGAATATCCTCGATAGGATATTTTATATCCAAAACATGATACTTATTAACACCGAGCCTGTGATAAGGCAAAAGCTCTATCCTTTTCACACGAGGTATCTTTTTTGCAAGAGCCCATAAATTTTTTATATAGTCCTCGCTGTCATTTATGGTAGGTATAATTACCGCACGAAGCCAAACATCAACATTTTCGGCACGCTTCAACGCCTCTAAAAATTCATAAAAGAACTCCATACCAAAGCCTGTTATGTTTTTATATGCGTCATTTTCGGTATGCTTTATATCAAGCAACACCAAATCGGTATACTTTAATATTTCGTCATAGTGCTTTACGCCGACGCCTGCGGTATCAATGGCAGTGTGTATTCCCGCCTCCTTGCACATCTTTAAAAATTCGATAATAAAATCATATTGAAGCAACGGCTCGCCGCCTGAGAGCGTAACGCCCCCACCCGAGGCATCAAAGTACGGTTTAAAACGCACTATCTTATCAAAAAGCTGCTCAGGCGTCATTTTTTGACCACCGCTAAGTGACCAGGTATCAGGGTTATGGCAATAGACGCAACGGATATGACATCCTTGCATAAACACAACATATCGAATACCGGGGCCATCAACCAGCCCCATACTCTCTACCGAGTGAATATTTCCAACCGCCATACCGTACCTCCGCTATTTGCCTACATACTTTCGTGGAACGTTCTTGATATTACCTCTAACTGTTGCTCTCTGGTCAAACGATTAAAGTTAACTGCATAGCCGGAAATTCTGATTGTAAGTGTTGGGTATTTTTCCGGATGCTCCATAGCATCTTCCAAAGTTTTTCTGTTCATAACATTAACATTCAAATGGAACGCACCCTGCACAAAATAACCGTCAAGGATAGAAACCAGGTTTGAAACACGAGCCTCATAATCCTTACCGAGTGCCTCGGGCACAATGGAAAATGTATTTGAAATTCCGTCCTGACAACAACCGGCATACGGAATTTTAGCAACTGAATTAAGTGATGCCAACGCACCGCTTGCATCACGCCCGTGCATAGGATTTGCACCGGGTGCCAATGGCTCGCCTTCCTTTCTTCCATCAGGAGTAGTTCCTGTTTTCTTTCCGTAAACAACATTTGATGTGATGGTAAGAACAGATAACGTTTGCTCCGCATCACGATAAGCCGGGTGGCGTTTAAGCTCGCTGCTGAACTTTTTAAGCACCTCCACCGCAATATTATCCACATCATCAATATCGTTTCCGTACTTTGGATAGTCGCCTTCAACCTCAAAGTCAATCGCTACTCCGTTTTCATTTCTGACAGGCTTTACTTTTGCATATTTTATTGCCGAAAGCGAATCTGCAACAACAGATAAGCCTGCAACGCCAAATGCCATAAAGCGTTTAACATCAGTATCATGGAGTGCCATCTGACCTGCCTCGTAAGCATACTTATCATGCATATAGTGGATTGTGTTCATCGTATTTACATACAGCTCTGCCACTTCTTCAAGACAGGTATAATAAGCCTTAATTACCTTGTCATAATCAAGAACTTCGTCCTCCATCGGTTTGGTGTTCTCCAAGACCTTAATTTCCTTTTTTTCGTCATAGCCGTCATTTATCGCCATAAGGAGTGTCTTTGCCAAATTCACTCGTGCACCGAAGAATTGCATTCTTCTGCCTTCTTCCATTGCCGATACGCAACAAGCAATAGCATAATCATCGCCATACAGAGGGCGCATACAGTCATCACTTTCATACTGAATAGCATCTGTATCAATACTTATCTTTGCGCAATACTGTTTAAACTTCTCCGGAAGTTGTGTACTCCAAAGTATTGTCATATTAGGCTCCGGTGCAGGCTTTAAGTTTCTGAGAGTGTGTATAAAGCGGAAAGATGACTTTGTAACCAAAGTTCTGCCGTCCTCTCCCATACCGCCGATAGACTCCGTAACCCAAGTAGGGTCGCCTGAAAAAAGCTCATTATACTCCGGTGTACGAAGATGCCTTGCCAAACGGAGCTTGATTACAAGCTGGTCTATAAGCTCCTGTGCACCGCTCTCGTCCAAAATTCTATTATCCATATCACGCTTAATATAAATATCAAAGAAGGTCGAGTTACGACCAAACGACATCGCCGCACCGTTGTTTTCTTTTATCGCCGCAAGATAGCCGAAATAGGTGAACTGTACTGCTTCTTTTGCATTTTTAGCCGGCATGGAAATATCTATACCATATCTTGCCGCCATATTTTTTATTTCGCCCAAAGCGCGTATCTGCATCCTTATTTCTTCACGCAGACGCACTATTTTTTCAGTTGCAGGCTCATTCACATACTTTAAAAAATCTTCCTGCTTCTTTTCAATAAGATAATCAATTCCATAAAGGGCAATTCTTCGATAATCGCCAATAATTCTTCCCCTGCCGTAAGCATCGGGAAGTCCGGTCATCAATCCGACAGTTCTTGCAGCACGCATCTTTGGAGTATACGCATCAAAAACGCCGTCATTATGCGTCTTTCTGTACTCCTTAAAGTGCTTTAATATATCTTCGTTCATCTCATATCCATAAGCTTCCAAAGATTGTTCTACCATTCTGGTGCCGCCGTACGGATTTACAATCCTTTTAAGAGGTGCATCGGTTTGAAGTCCGACAATGACCTCATTTTCTTTCTTTATATATCCTGCGTCAAAGCTGTCTATTCCCGATATAATTTCTGTTTCTACATCTAATACGCCCTTTTGAAGTTCCTCCAAAATAAGATTTTCTGCAACGGAATATACCTCTTTGGTATTTTCAGATGGACCTGCCAAAAAACTCTCATCACCGGTGTATGGTGTATAATTGCACTGTATAAAATCCCTTACATCTATGTTGTCATTCCACTTTCCGCTCTTAAAGCCTGTCCAAGCTTCAAATTCAGCCATTTTTATCCCCCCATCACAATAATTATATCAGAAAATATAGTATAATAACTATATATAAAACACTATATGATGTATTTTACTATATAATTTTCCATTTGTACAGTGTTATTTTTAACAAATTTCGATTTTTTTATTTTAAATATATGTCATTTTATTTTATTTTAGGGTTAAACCGTTGACACAAAAGGATTTTTGATGTATCATATTCTGTAAATAAAGTTCTGAGGAGGTGTGAGTATATGAAGCGAAAAATAACAGAGATTTCTATTTATGAGTTCTTTCTTTGTATGTTTGTAATACTTATACATCTTTTATCAGAGGGTGCAACAGGATTCCCGAAATGGTCGGTTTTGTCGATAATCTTTTTTTCTGTCACAAAGCTTACTTCCTTTGCTGTACCTGCATTTATTTTTACGAGCGCTCTTAAACTCTTTTATAAGTATGGTGATGATTTAGACTTCAAATATCCCACATTTCTTTGGGGAAGGCTTAAAAACATTTATCTTCCTTATGTTATATGGGTAATCATATATTACATTATATATGTTTTTGTGTTCAGATTTTTTGACTTTGACATTATGGCACTTGGAAAATATTTATTAGACGGCGAAATTTCCGCACAATTTTATTTTATTATACTGATTATCCAATTCTATCTTTTGATGCCTGTGTGGATTTTGCTTCTGCGTATCAAACCCATTGCCGCAACTGCAATAATTACCGTCCTGTCCCTTGCGGCAACCGTCGCTTGCAGAATGGTGATAACTGACGAAACTTACGAAGTAAAATTCTTTGTATCATACATTGTCTTTTGGATACTTGGTATGTATGCCGGAATATATTATGAGGCGTTTCTTGATTTTCTGAATAAATATAAGCGTTCAATCACAATAGTATGGCTTATACTTGCCGTGCTCCATTGTGTCCTTTCGTATATGGAATACGGAGGCTTATATAAGTACACACTTTCGCCTTTGGTTGTTGTGTTCTTCTGCTTGTTCTCTATATTCGGCTTTTATATTTACATAAAAGGTTTGACCGAAACCTTAGAGAATAAGGGAAAGCAATTCTTAATCAGCATATCACAGGCATCATACGATATATACCTGTTACACTGCTTGATAATTACTACTGTATATGAAGTATTAAACGGATTTAACATTTCAGACTTTCTGCTCCGTTTCGGTATAAACGCAGTTATAACTTACACTTTGTCGATTGTTTGGAGCGTTTTGCAATCAACAATCTACAATAATATTTTGGCAAAAGTCAATCGCACATTAACAATCCGAGCCGGCCAAAAAGCCCGTAGAAAACGCTATCTGTAAGTTAAATCCGCCTGTATAGGCGTCAACATCTATTATTTCGCCTGCAAAATACAGCCCTTCCACAAGCTTTGATTGCATTGTGGAGGGGTTTATTTCTTTTACATTTACGCCGCCCGATGTAATAATTGCCTGTTCGATAGGGCAAAATCCTGTCACGGTAAGCGGCAGACTTTTAAGCAACGACAAAAGCTTTCCTCTTTCTTCTTTGGTAACGGAATTCACCTTTTTGAATGGGTCAATTCCAGTAAGTTCAACAATAACGCTCACCAAAGAGAGAGGCAAAAGGTCATTTAAACTGTTCCTGAAATCCCTGTTGTTATACTTTTGGAAGTCACGCAAAATACGCGCATCTAATTGTGCCTCATCAAGAGCCGGCTTTAAATCAATACATATTTTATAATTCTCATTTTTAATATTACGCATATGTGCGCTTGCGCTAAGTATAACAGGGCCGGTAAGCCCGAAGTGTGCAAACATAAGTTCGCCGAAATCGGTGTATACAACTTTATCTTTACTGTCATACACCTTTATTTCTACATTTCGGAGCGATAAACCGCTCAATTCTCCGCACCAATCCTCTGCCACCGTAACCGGTACTAATGATGGGTATATCTCGGTTATTGTATGTCCCAAATTCTCTGCCCAAGTGTAACCGTCGCCCGTAGAGCCTGTCCTTTGATAAGACATTCCGCCTGTTGCAAGTATAACACTGTCGGCAGGTATAAATCCCCTTGACGCAGTTTCCACACCACAAATTTTGCCTTCTTCTGCCTTGATATCGTCAACTCTGTCGTGTATGATTTCCACATTATTAGCCTTTAAATAATCGCTAAGTGCCGTCAAAACATCTTGGCTTTTATCCGAAACGGGAAAGACACGATTACCCCTTTCCACCTTAGTGGGTACGCCGTGTTCTTCAAAGAATTCAATAGTACGCATATTATCAAAGCCGTAAAAAGCACTGTATAAAAAGCTTGAATTTGTCGGCACATTTCGTATAAGTTCTTCCACGCCTTCGCAAGCATTTGTGAGATTACAGCGTCCCTTGCCCGTAATCAAAAGTTTCTTGCCCAAAGTTTTGTTCTGCTCGATAAGCTTTACATTGTGTCCTCTCTCTGCCGCAGTGCCTGCCGCCATCATACCGGCAGGTCCGCCGCCGATTACAACAACTCTTTTTTTATTCATTACATATACCTCAACATCATTGCAAATAAGCTATAAAAATTGAGGCCTGAAAAGCCTCAATTTTTAGCGCTGATAATTATTCATTTGTTTTATTAACATCTACATTAAGATAATCCTCAGGATTGAAGTCGTCATCCTTTTCTACCTTCTGACCTTTTCTGTTTGAAAAGAATTCACTTATCTTGTCAATAGCAGTGGGGACCATATCCAAAAGTCTGTCAACAGAAGTGTTATCAGGTGATGCGGATATAAGTCTTACCTTTCCGCCGCCTACTACCAAAAATGCAACAGGAGATACGGACACGCCGCCCGCACTGCCGCCGCCGAACATATTTTGTCCGGGTTTTTCAGGGTCTGCCTTAATCTTCTTCTTTGCCTCAAACTCTGTTCCGCCTACACCAAATCCAAGAGATACCTTGGAAATAGGTATAATCACAGAACCATCGGGAGTTGTAACAGGGTCACCTACAATTGTGTTTACATCAATCATACTTTTAAGTCCCTGCATAGCTGTAAACATTATGCCTTCAATCGGATGCTTTTCTTCCATTTTTATACACCTCATTCTTTATTTTTATATGCTTGTTTTAAACTTTTTAAATATTTTCTGTTTTTAATTCCCACCACAATCAATGTGTTTATAATATGTGCGCATCTTAACTTAATTATACTTTCCGCTTTTATATCAAAGCACTTGTTATAAAAATCAGGTTTAATCTCAAAATCCGGAAATTCAAATACAAAATAGCTTGAAATAATAGGATAAAAAATACCGATAATATTCCAAATCCAGCCATAGAGAATACCTGTTTTTGCAGGGTCGCCTGTTCCAAATGTCAAGTCCATACTAAGAATTATTGAAATACGCCCCTTTAAGTGCTCGCAAATTTCAAGTATAATATTCTTGCTTTCCCTTAACACTTCAAGATATCGAGGCTTCTCTTTTTTTTCATCTTCGCTTTCGTTTGGTTTCCCATCGCCTTTATCGGACTTTTTATTCTTTGGCAGCTCTATACTATACTTTATAAACAGGCACTTAATGCTGATAGTTGTGTTTTTGTTATGAAGGACGACCTTAACGGTTGTAGTGCACCACGCTACGGCAATTATTATTACAAACGCAAGTGCAAGCAAAAAAAGCACTGCAAATAAAATATACCGCATTGGGTTACGCCCCCCTTCTTACTCTTTCTCGGTTTCCTCCGTGAGTTCCTCGGCAGTCTTGTGTATAATCTCCGTTTCTTCCTCTATTCGGGCTAAATTTTCCTCGTCAATTTCTGCGCCGAGCGACATAAATTCAGGAAGCTCGGAAACACTCTCAATAGCAAAGCAACGCAAAAACTCCTGCGTCGTACCAAAGAGTATCGGTCTGCCCGGTGCGTCAAGTCTGCCTACCTCTTGAATTAAATTACGCTCAACCAACCGATTTACAATGTAATCGCAATTTACGCCACGGATATGCTCAATAGTATTTCTTGTTACAGGTTGTTTATACGCAACTACCGCCAAAACCTCTATGGCAGCATTAGACAGTGCGTGCGCCCGTCTGGGCTCTGCAAGCCTTGAAACATACTCGCCATACTCACCGTTTGTTGAAAGCTGATACGCATCATCTAAGCGAATAAGGCGAATACCTCTGTTTTCTTCTTCGTATCTTAAAGACATACGCATTAGAATATCTTTAAGGCTACGCTTGTCCGCATCAACTATATCGGCAAGCTTTTCAAGCTCGACCGCATCACCTGCGGCAAATAAAACTGCTTCCAATATACTTTGTAATTCTAACTCTTCCATACCTACTCCTCTGTTATTAATGAAACATCAATCGTATCCGTATCCTCCGTCGCATAAACCGTAGGATTTGAGATGCTTCCATCCTCTCCGTATTCTACCATAACTTTTTTAAGCTTCACAAGCTCAAGCACCGCAAGGAAAGAAGCTACTGCCTCTGCCCTGTTTTTTGCACCCTTAAACAAGTCCTTAAATAAAACCCTTGTCTTTTTGCGAAGCTTGTTCCAAATGCCTTTTATCCTTGAACTTACGGATACAGGTTCATGCCCCACGATACCTTTAAATGAATGTTTTGGGGGCGGTTGCTTGCGTTCCAAACGCTGAAACGCTCTCCTGTATGCGATGATAAGGTTTTCTGTTGTCAGGCTTGAGTAATTCCACTCTGCCGGTGGGCGTTCAATGCTATCCGGTATTTTATAAAAAATACTGTCGCCGATTGCCTCACGTTCTTTAAAATACTCTGCCGCTTCCTTTACCCTTTTGTAGGTTTCAAGGCGTTTAACAAGTTCTTCTCTCGGGTCAACACCATCATCTTCAACTTCCGGCTTTGGCAAAAGCATATGCGACTTTATTTGAAGAAGTGTTGCCGCCATAACCAAAAATTCACTTGATACCTCTAAGTCCATACTCTGCATCTCGGCTACTGCCTCTAAATATTGGTCAAGTATCTCGGCTATGGGTATGTCATAAATGCTGACCTTATTCTTTTTAATGAGCATCAAAAGCAAATCAAGCGGTCCCTCAAAGGTACTGACCTTAAAATTAAGTTGTTCCATAATCGCTCCTTAATGAATAAACGGTAATAATTTTATCACCGATTCGTATGCGGAAATTATCAAATTCTCGCCGCCGAATAAAAACGAATCAAAGATTGGAGTATTTATCAAAATAATTAAAATCAAAAAGCCGTAGCGTTCATATTCCATAATCTTAAAATAAACCTTGCCGGGCAAAATTGCATTTAAAATTTTTGAGCCGTCAAGCGGCGGTATGGGTATTAAATTAAAGAGTCCCAAGCCCAAGTTCATCTGTACCAAATAATAACAGATTATATATACAACCACCGTAAGCTTAAAACCCATATTTGCATCACTCACAAAGGTTTTTGAGCCAAAATACATTACGCCTATCTGTGCAATAAAGGCAAGCACAAAATTGGATATAGGGCCACCGAGAGCGGTCATAACCATACCTGCCTTTTGGTTTCTGAAATTTCTTGGGTTTACCATAACCGGCTTTGCCCAGCCAAACCCAAACAAGAACAAGCAAATCGCACCGATTGGGTCTAAGTGGTGAAGCGGATTCAGCGTAAGCCTGCCGGTATATTTTGCAGTAGTGTCCCCCATCCAATATGCCACATAACCATGAAACATTTCATGCACCGATATTGAAAGCAGAACACAAAAAAGCATTATCAGTGTATATACAATCTTCATCCCTGTATCAAGGGAACTATTAAATAAAATTTGTCTAAGCATTATTCCTCCAAAAAATTATAAATCGTTGCGGATAATATCATCGTAGGTTTCACGGCGCACAATCGCAGTCGCTTTTCCGTCTTTAAGCATAAGCACGGGCGGTCGCGGTATACGATTATAGTTGCTCGCCATCGAATAATTATACGCTCCTGTTGCAAGCACCGCCAAAAGGTCACCGGCTTTAAGCTCCGGCAGTTTTGCATCTTTTATCAATATGTCGCCGGATTCGCAACACTTACCTGCAATGGTCACGACTTTTCTTGGCTTTTTGTCAGGGTTTTCAACAGCCGCGGCTGTATATTCCGACTCATAAAGCGCATAGCGCGGATTATCTGCCATACCGCCGTCAACCGATACATAGGTGCGTATATCTTTAATCTCTTTTACGCTTCCGACTGTATAGACCGTAAGTCCGGCAGACGCAACAATACTTCTGCCCGGCTCCATCAAAACAAACGGGGTTTTCATACCACGCTCGCTCGCTACCCTTTTAATCACCTTTGATACCGCTTCTATAAATTTATCATATTCAATCGGTGCGTCATTTTCTACATATTTTATACCAAATCCGCCACCTAAATTGATTTCCGAAATTTCAATCCCGTACTTGTCTTTAAGGTCGCCCATAAAGTTCATCATTTTTTCTGCGGCAAGCTCAAACGGCAAAAGCTCAAATATCTGCGAACCGATATGGCAATGCACACCGTCAACGCTTATGTTCTTCATTTTTTTAGCCTTTTTGATTATCTTCTCCGCCTCACCGTTTTCAAGTGCAACGCCGAATTTTGAGTCAATCTGCCCTGTCATAACAAAGCTGTGCGTGTGTGCGTCAATTCCAGGCTTTATTCTAAAAGAAACGTGTGCAACCTTTCCGAGCTCCTCTGCCATAGAGTTTAACCTTTCAAGCTCCGCCTTGTTATCCACAACAATACGCACATTGTTTCTGAGTGCCATTAAAAGTTCTTCATCGGTTTTGTTATTGCCATGGAAGTAAATCTTCTCTGTCGGGAAGTCGACACTAAGTGCAGTATAAAGCTCTCCGCCCGATACCACATCAACGCCCATACCTTCTTCTATCATAATCCGATATATTCCTTTGCAGGAAAGCGCCTTGCTCGCATAGAGGACCATTCCGTTACCGTCATAATATTTGTCGATAGCCTCTGTGTAAATGCGGCAGTTCGTGCGTATTAAATCCTCATCCATTGCATAAAACGGTGTACCGTATTCCTCTGCAACAGCCTTTAAATCACAACCTCCCAAAGAAAGATTATTATTCTCATTTATTTTTAGTGTTTTCATTACAAAGTCCATAATAATTCCCCTTTTACATAATCATGGTTATTTTATCATATCAATTAAATATTGTCAAACAAATACGCTTTAATTGTTAAAATTATCGAAGAATATTTTTTATAGAAAAATTCAATTTTTTTGTAAAAAATCCTTGCATTTCCGAATTGATTGTGTTATACTATTCAGGCGTTTGGGCAAATATCAAACGCAAAATTCAAAATACGCACGTTGTATGATTTTAAAGGTGTTGCCGCACACCCATGACGGTTCCTTTAAAAGATGACTATGGCGGAGGTATCAAAAAACTTTGGAGGTGTAAAATCATGGGAGTAATTCAAATGAAGCAGTTGCTTGAAGCAGGTGTTCACTTCGGACACCAGACACGCCGTTGGAATCCTAAAATGGCGGAGTACATTTTCACAGAGAGAAATGGTATTTATATCATTGATCTTCAAAAGACAGTAAAGAAGATTGAAGAAGCTTACTATTTCATCCGTGACATCGCCGCAGACGGTGGCAACATCTTATTTGTTGGCACAAAGAAGCAGGCACAGGACGCTATTAAGGAAGAAGCCGAGAGAACAGGTATGTACTATGTAAACGCAAGATGGCTCGGCGGTATGCTTACAAACTTCAAGACAATCAAGAACAGAGTAAATCGTCTTTTCCAACTTGAAAAGATGGCAGAGAACGGAACAATGGACCTTCTTCCCAAGAAGGAAGTTATCAAGCTCAACTTAGAGCACGAAAAGCTTGAAAAGTTCCTCGGCGGTATTAAGAATATGAAGGACCTTCCTGCCGCATTATTCGTTGTTGACCCAAGAAAGGAAAAGAACGCTATCGCAGAGGCACACAAGCTCGGTATTCCGGTTATCGCAATCGTTGATACAAACTGTGACCCTGAAGATGCTGAGTTCCCTATCCCGGGTAATGATGATGCTATCCGTGCGGTAAAATTGATTGTTTCTACAATCGGTAACGCTATTTTGGAAGGCAAGCAGGGCGAACAGTTCGAGGCTCCTGAGGTTGAGGACGACGCAGATGAAGAAATCAGCCTTGATATGCTTGATGAATAATATTTGAAATTCAGAAAGGAAGTAATATAAATGGCATTTACAGCTCAAGATGTAAAAACACTCAGAGAGATGACAAGTTGCGGTATGATGGACTGCAAAAAGGCTCTCGCAGAAACCGACGGCGATATGGACAAAGCTGTTGAATATCTCCGCGAAAAGGGTATGGCTGCTGCTGTTAAGAAGGCAGGCAGAATTGCGTCAGAGGGTATGGTTGAAGCTTCTGTTTTCGGCAACATCGGCGTTGTTGTTGAGGTAAACTCCGAAACAGACTTCGTTGCAAAGAATGCAGATTTCCAAGCCTTTGTTCACGCAGTTGCGGAAACTGTTGCAAACGGTAATCCCGAGAGCGTCGACGCTTTAAAGGAAATGACAATCTGCGGCGGTACACAGACAGTCGGCGAAGCTTTGACAGAAAAGATTGCTACAATCGGCGAGAATATGAACATTCGTCGTTTTGAAAGATACGAGGGCATCAATCAGGCTTATATTCACGGTGGCGGCAGAATCGGTGTTTTGGTTAACTTTGATGTTGCCGACGCCGCAAAAGCTACTGACCCTGCTTTCGTTGAGATGGCTAAGAATGTTGCAATGCAGATTGCAGCTGCTGCTCCTCAGTATGTAAAGGAAGACGAAGTTCCTGAGAGCGTAGTTCAAAAGGAAATGGATATCTTAAAGGCTCAGGCTTTGAATGAAGGTAAGCCGGAAGCAATCGTTGAAAAGATGGTTGTTGGTCGTATTAAGAAGTTCTACAAGGAAATCTGCCTTGTTGACCAGGAATATGTTAAAGACCCTGACACAACTGTTGGCAAGTATGTTGCATCTGTTGCAAACGCACTTGGAACAACAATCGCAGTAAATAAGTTCTCTCGTCTTGAAAAGGGCGAAGGCCTTGAAAAGAGAGAAGACGATTTTGCAAGCGAAGTTGCAAAGATGATGGGTAAGTAATATCTTTAAAATTAAAAGAGTCTCTTTTTTAGAGGCTCTTTTTTTGTGTCAAATATTTTAATAATATTCCCATAATTTTCTTTGGATAATTTTCTCCCATATACAAATAATATGGTTGTAAATTTGATTTAAAGGAGATTGGGTATGAAAGCAACAGGGATTGTAAGACGAATAGACGACTTAGGTCGTATTGTAATACCAAAGGAAATCCGCCGCACACTTCGCATACACGAGGGCGACCCACTTGAAATTTTTACCGAAAGTGACGGCTCTGTAATATTCAAAAAGTATTCCCCCATAGGCGAGCTTGGGGAATTTGCAAGTCAGTACACAGAGTCACTCACCAAAGTTACGGGCATACCGTCTTGTATCAGCGATAAGGATAATATTATTGCCGCATCGGGAGGCCCAAAGAAGGATTTGCGTGAAAAGAAGGTTTCGGTTGATTTGGAACGCATTATGAATAAGAAGAACACCTTTCTTTCGGACTCCGGCGAAAAAGGCGTAAATGTTATCGAAAACTCGGATATGTATACCGCAGCTGTTGTTGCCCCAATAATATTTGAGGGCGACTCTATCGGCTCGGTAATATTCCTATCCGACGATAAGACAAAATTCTGCGATGCGGAAATAAAGCTTGCAGAAACCGCCGCCGGTTTTTTAAGCCGAACAATGGAATAAAAAATAAGGCGACGGAAACCG
>JAZLIC010000101.1:0-2246 GCA_045617225.1 Clostridia bacterium | reverse complement strand
CGAGGTCCTCTTTATAAAACTTTACTGCCTTTCCGGTAATCTTTTCAACACGATTAAGTGCCTCGACATTACTGTTGGCAAGATTATCAACAACCGTCACATCATATCCGCCTTCAAGTAATTGAACGCAAGTGTGACTTCCGATATATCCTGCACCACCGGTTACTAAAATGTTCATATCTATATCTCCTTTCGCCATATAAAGGCTTTAAAATACATTTTATTGAAGTGCCGATGCACCTAATGCACCTGCATCGTTTTGAAGCTTTGAAATTTCAATAATATGCTCATCGCCGATGTGTTTCCTAAGTTCTTTTATTATTTCATCACCTCTTGCAGTAATACCGCCTGATAAAACAATTGCATCAGGGTCAAAAATATTTATAAGTGTCTTTATTCCCACTGACAGCCAAACGATATATTCTTCAAAAACTTTTTTCGCCACAGCGCAACCGCCGTCTAAGGCTTCAAAAATGCTTTTACCGTTTAAACTGCCGTTCTTCTCATATAATGAGTACAAAAGACTGTCTTTGTTTTCAAAAGCGGCATCAGTAGCATTTTTTATAAGTGCGGTAACAGAAGCATATTGTTCAAAACAACCGTTTTGTCCGCAAGGACAAGCTTTTCCGTCAACTGTTTGGATAACTATGTGACCGATTTCACCGGCGTTTTTGCCGCCTTGACAAATCTGTTTGTCGATGATTATTCCACCGCCCACACCTGTTCCAAGTGTTATCATAACAATATTGTTATAGTTCTTACCGCCAAACAAAACCTCGCCAAGAGCCGCGCAATTTGCATCATTATTAACCTCTACCGGTAAATTAAGTGCCTCACTTAATTTGGATTTAAGCGGATAGTTATCAAAAGGTAAGTTAACTGCGGAAATCTTTCCGTTATCGTTAATTCCGGGCGTTCCGACACCCACGGTACCTATTGAGTGAGTTTCTCTGATTTTATCGCACTGCGCCTTGATAGCTTCTACGACTTTATCGCCTGACTCTTTTGGACACTTGCAAATATTTTTTTGAATTACCTTGCCATCCCTAACGACCGCAAATTTAATGTCGGTACCGCCTATATCAATACCAAGTTTAGTCTTTGAACCATAATATGCAGCTTCGTCACAAATAAGCACAACATCAGGATGAACTTTAAGCATAGTTGCAGGAAAGTTTGTGCTGATTTGACTGTTTAAAAGTTGCGATATTGCATAGCTTTTTTCGGAGCCGCTTGCCAAAAGAACAATCTTCTTTGCACTAAGGATTGTTGAAATTCCCATAGTTATACCTTGTTTAGGCACTTCTGCTTTATCCTTAAAGTACTTTGAAATATGCTCAATTTTAATTTCTCTCAGGTCGGTTAGGTGGGTTGTGGAGTTTAGCGTAGTCCCGGGCACATTAAAGCCGATATGTCCGTTCTTTCCTATACCGAGTATTTGAAGGTCTACGCCGTTATTTTCTTTTATAGCCTTATCATATGCGGCACACTCTGCTTCTACATCATCGGTTTCACCATTCGGAATATAAATATTCTCTGCCTTAAAATTAACCTTACTGTATAAATGCTCATTCATAAAGTGATAATAGCTTTGAGTATTTGTTTTCTTAATAGGATAATATTCATCAAGGCTGAACGCAACAGCTTCCGAAAAATCAAGATTCATCTCGGAAAGGCGATTATACATTCCCTTAGGTGTTGAACCTGCAATAAAAGATAAAACCGAATTAGGTTTTAAAGTAACCTGTGATGCAACGATTTGAGCCGCTTTTTCTGAAACTTCATTATAATCTTTACATATAATAATTCTCATATAAAGTAGCCTTTCTAAATATATTTTTTAACGATTTTATCCATTTCCTGCATCTTACTTTCCATATCGGAAACAAGCTTAAATTGATTTCTTGCCCTATCTAAATTATGATTTGGATAAGATGTTTTAAAGTAGACATCGCCATTTAAGTAATCTGTTAAAAATCTTACACCGCATTCTAAGGTTAAGATTTTTGCGGATAACGGTAACATATTTATTTCGTTTTCGGTCATAGTGTCGCCCAATACTTCCAAATAACCTTTTGTGTATGCCTCAAATAATTCAAGCTTCATTTCTACCTTAGATAAATCGGTTTCATCTTCTTTTGCAGAGCTTGCACCAAATCTGATAGAGTCGCGGAAGTCGTATAACAATGAGGCGGGCATAACAGTATCAAGGTCAATTACGCAGATACCTTCACCTGTTTTTGCAT
>JAZLIC010000100.1:0-6384 GCA_045617225.1 Clostridia bacterium | reverse complement strand
GGCAAGAGCTCTGTCAAAACCTGCATCAACCGCACTGCGTACAGTCTTGCCAAGACGGAGTTCTTCCTTTATTCTTTCAAAAATAACTACGTTTGCGTCAACCGCCATACCTACTGCCAAGATGATACCTGCGATACCCGGGAGGGTAAGGTTAATATGGCAGTTTGCCAAGACGATAAATACGATACCGAGATAGCCGGCAAGAGCGATATCTGCCAAAAATCCCATCAATCTGTATACCAAAAGCATAAAGAGCATTACAAGTATAAGACCGATAATACCTGCTTTAAGAACGTTTGTAAGCGCTTCATCACCTAATGTTGCGCTGACAGTTCTGACTTCAACCTGTTCAAGTGAGAACGGAAGCTGACCTGACTTGATGTTTGCGGCAAGTGCCTTTGCAGTTTCCGCAGTGAAGTCACCGTGGATAATACAAGAGTCACTGTCGATACGCTCCGAAACTCTCGGTGCAGAAATAATATTGCCATCCATAACAATAGCTAAATAGTTATTGCCGTCTGTAAGTGCAGAAATACGGCCTGTTGCTTCTGCAAACTTTTCCTGACCTTCAGGTGTGAATTCAAGGCTGATATAGTGTTGTGCAGATGATAAAGATTGGTCAATCTGACCATATTCTGCGGTCGCACTCTTTACCTCGTTACCTGAGAGAACAAGGGCATCCGATGAGTCACGGAATTCAAGCTGTGCAGTTGCACCGAGTGTTTCAACTGCGGTCTGCGCATCCTGTACATCAGGAAGTTCTACACGAACTTTATCTGTACCCTGTCTTGTGATTGTTGCTTCGGTATAGTTTTGGTTATCCAATCTTGTACGAAGCATACTTACTACTGTATCCATTTCTTCATCTGACGGTTCATTTGTCTGTGCCTTATACACAATAACAGTACCGCCCTTTAAGTCAAGACCCTGTGTGATACCATTTTCGTCAACGACACCCGGAATAGATGCCTTTTCGGTTATGTCAACACCATAGAGTCCGATGTAACAAATTGCAGCTATTACCAGAATGATAGCGGCAAATTTTACGATACTTCTGGACACTTTTTCTTCCTCCTTTGCGGATTAAAATCCGACACATTTATTTATAAAATTTAATTATTTTCAAAATCATACCTGTGTATTATATCCTTTATGCGTCATCAAGTCAAGTGTTTATGATAAATTGTTAATGTTTTTTTACAAAAATACCGCATTTTTCATATACGCAAAAAATAAGGCACCTAAATCAGGTGCCCCATATCAATCATTCAATGTTACTTATGCCTTACCTTTCGTCTTGTATTCACTCCGAATATACCGCCTATGCCTCCGCAGGATATGCCGAGCATCAAGGTATATAGAAAGTTTGAATTAAGCCCGAAATCACGAAAAGCAATACAGGCAATAAAACAAAGCATTACAACATACAAAACGCCTGACAGGCTTCCGTGCAATAATCCGCTGCTGCCGAAATGGCGTGCGGCACGGAAACCGGCAAATATGACCGAAATCCCCGTAACGCATATCACAGAGGCCCTTATTGCACCGTCTGTAAAGGATAAATATGTTGCCAAAATTGCTGTCAAAAACAGCAACACAACAGATAACATAAGGGTGAGAAGTAAATTTAAAGCACCGTAAGCAACCTCCGCACCTCTGCCGCCATCTGTGTTAGAACGCATCTTTTCACGAAACGCCTTTTTCATATTATCACCCCACATAAACATATGTTTAAGGATATGCTGTATGTGGGGCAAATATGCAACTATTCTTCTGTTTCGTCCTCAGGCAACGGCTCAACTTCTTCTGCTTCTGCCTTTGTTGCCGCTTCTTTGGTCATACGATTGATAGCACCCTTTTCGATTGTAATAAACGACTTTGTTGTACCGATACCGGTTTCCAGAACAAATACATCGTCCTTGATTTTTACAATCTTACCATGGATACCGCCGATTGACGCAACCTCGTCACCAACCTTTAAAGCCGCAAGCATTGCTTTAAGTGCCTTATCCTTCTTGCGTTGTGGTCTGATTAACACAAAATAAAATATGGCAATCATAATCACCAACATAAGTATTGGTGAATATGCACCAAGTGCGCCGCCTTGTGCTGCTTCTGCTCCCATAGTTATACCTCCTTTTAACTTTTATGTGTGATATTATAACCGCTACGGAAAATATTTGCAAGTCTTTTTCAAAAAATATTTAAAAATTATTCATAAATATGCTATTGACTTTGAATACACTTTGCTTTATACTTAGTTAATTAACTTAACTAAGTTTTAAAAATAATTTGTAAGGAGGCAAAAAATGATTTTCGAAAATCACGATTTATTGATGCGTCTTTATACTTCAAATCAAAAATTACATAAAATAATTGCCAAGGAATTTGACAGCGTCGGTATTAACAAAAGTGAGTTCTTTCTTATGTGCATTATACATAAAAATAAGACATCGGCTACAAAACCCACTCTTTCCGAAATCAGCGACGAAATAAGCGTTTCAAAACCGGCAGTGACGCAGATGGCGGTAAATCTTAAAAAGAAAGGTCTTATCACACGCTCCTATGACAAAAAGGACGCCAGGCGCATACACTTCCGCCTTACTCAAAAAGGGGAAGAACTTATGCGTTCACAAGCAATGGCCTTTTTAGGTGCCATCACTTCTGCCTTTCAGGATGCAGGGATTGACAATGCAAATAACTACATAAACATTTTTGAAGGTATAGTAAACTCAATAGAAAAATCTTTAGCGCAAAATGAAGGAGGCACCATATAATAATGAAGAACTTTTTTAAGAACCTTTTTTGGGGAATATTATCTTTCATAAAGAAACATAAAATTATTTCAATTATCATTGCAATAATACTTATACTCACAATCGTAGTTTCCGCTGCTACATCAAGCTTTAAAAAGAAGAAAAGCCTTTCGGAAGTACCTGTCTTTGTTGAAAGACGAGATATTGAAGAAACCATTACCGGCAGTTCTGTTATTGAGCCGAATGCCGAATATTCAATCATTCCTTTGGTCACAGGCGAGATTTTGGAAGCTCCCTTTGAGGAAGGCGATTATGTAAACAAAGGCGACCTTATGTATCAGTTTGATGCAGAAACTGCGGAGCTTGATTTAAAAAGCGCAAAGCTTTCCTCTCAAAGAAGTCAAAACGCATATGAGAATGCAAGCAGTAACAATAATGACCTCTACATCCGTTCCGACTTTTCCGGAAAGATACAGACCATTTATGTAAAAGAGGGCAACAATATAAACGCAGGTACAAAAATTGCAGACTTATATAATGATGATTATTTAACACTTAAACTCCCTTTTAATGATGCAGATGCAAACAATATAAGGGTAGGCGACAATGCAACCGTAACCCTTACAAATTCAGGCGCAACATTATACGGAGCAGTCAGCAATGTAGGCAGTGCCACCTTTGCAACCGAAGGTTATATGCAAGTACGCTATGTAACAATTGATGTCAAAAACCCCGGTGCGGTTATGGCAGGCGATACCGCTACCGCTATGATAAATGGCTACGCCTGCAATAATTCGGGCGTCTTTACCAATATGACCGATATAGCGGTAATTGCAAATGCCTCAGGCAAAGTGGAACGCATAAACTTTAAGGAGGGCGACTTTGTAAGTGCAAACCAAATAATCGCAGTCCTCTCCTCAACCGCCGTATCAAACCAGTTATCCGATGCACAAATAGGGATAAATGAAGCAGAAATCGCCGGAAAAAAGGTTTTGAAAAAGCTTGAGGATTATACAATAACCGCTCCTATTTCGGGAACGGTTGTTACAAAGAATAAAAAGAAGGGCGATAAATACGAGGGTGCAACATCAATGGCGGCATCTGCGTCGGCAACCGGCACTTCGGCAAGTTCAAACGCTCTTGCGGTCATATATGATATGAGCAGTCTTGTCTTTGACCTGAATGTAGACGAACTTGATGTAAAGAAGGTAAGCAAGGGACAAGAGGTTGTTATAACTGTCGAAGCGGCAGACGGAGAATATCACGGTGTCGTTGAAAATGTAAGCATAAACGGTACAACAGGTACAAACGGCGTTACTACATACCCTGTAAAGGTGCGTATTACCGACCAGGATGATAACATTCTGCCCGGAATGAATATAGAGGCGAAGATTATCTTATCTTCGGCAACAAATGTTCTTGCAATACCGGCAAGCGCTTTAAACCGCGGTGATATAGTATATGTCCGTGGTGAAAAGACAGACGATAAGGACGACGCACCGGAAGGCTTTAAAAGCACAAAGGTAAAAACCGGTGCAAGCGACGGCGACTATATCGAAATAATAAGCGGTTTAAGCGAAGGCGACGAAATCTATATGAAGCAAGCATCAAGCGCCCTTCAATTACCTCAGGGCGGCGGTATGAATCACGGCGGAATGATGCCGCCCGGAGGCGGAGGTGGCAAGTAATGGATACACCGCTTATTGAATTTAGAGATATATATAAGATTTATAAAATGGGCGACACCGAGATACACGCAATAGACGGTATCTCAATGAAGGTGTACGAAGGCGAATTCGTGGCAATCGTAGGTCAATCGGGAAGCGGTAAATCCACCTGTATGAATATCATCGGTTGTCTTGATGTTCCCACAAGCGGAAGTTACTTCCTAAACGGCAGAGATGTAAGCCAGATGAATGACAACGAGCAAGCAGAAATCAGGAACAAACAGTTAGGCTTTATCTTTCAGCAATATAACCTGATTCCCAAGCTCACCGTCCAACAGAATGTAGAACTTCCTCTCCTCTATGGCGGAATGAGCCCTCGTGAACAGTCAAAGCGTGCCCTTGCCTCATTAGAGCGTGTAGGTCTTAAAGACAAGGCATCGAATATGCCCTCACAGCTCTCCGGTGGTCAGCAACAGAGGGTTTCAATAGCACGTGCCCTTGCAGGCGAACCGTCAATTATCCTTGCCGACGAGCCGACAGGTGCTTTGGACTCCAGAACAGGTAAAGATGTACTTAAATTTTTAAAGCAACTAAACAAAGAGGGTAACACAATCGTGCTGATTACACACGATAACACCATTGCGGCACAGGCAAAGCGTGTTATAAGAATTCAGGACGGGCGTGTTACATACGACGGTGCGCCGGATATAAACGCATTTACCACAACCATATATGCAGGAAGCGGGGACGAAGAATATGAACTTTAAAAAATCACTTTTTCTTGCGCTTGCAAATATCAAATATGACAAGATGCGCTCACTTCTTACCATGCTTGGAATTATCATCGGTGTTTCGGCGGTTATAATCCTAATCAGTTTAATGAACGGTATGATGGGTATGGTAAACGACCAATTTGCAGAAATAGGCACAAACACGATAAATGTAGTTGTCCAGGACCGTGGCGGCAGACGAAGCGTATCGGAGAAAGATTTTGAAAAGCTTATAGACGAACACCCTGATTTGCTTATTGGATATTCTCCCTCCGTTTCCGTACAGCAAGCGACCGTAAAATTAAACGGTGACGATATAACCACAAATTTAACAGGCGTAAACGAACAGTTTTATGATATAAAAAGCATCGAAGTGGAGCAAGGCAGATTTTTGCAGTACATAGATGTAGAGCATAAGCAAAAGGTCTGCGTAGTAGGTACATATATTCAAAAGGAACTGTTTGGCGGCGAGTCCGCACTGGGACAGAGCATAAAGATAAACGGAAACACTTATAAAATAGTAGGCGTCCTTAAAGAAAAAGAGGACTCTACCGCAGGTACGGGCGATGAAGTAATATATATTCCATACACCAACGCCATTACAATGTCAAAGACAGATTTTATAAGCTCGTATGTTTTGGCTGCAATTAACGATGAAAAAACAGACCCTGCTTTGGTTGTAATCAAAACAATGCTTGATAACAAAATCGGCGACAGTGACTATTATCAGGCAATCGGTATGAAACAGATTTTAGATATTGCAAGCACCCTGACCGGCACTATGAAAACACTTCTCGTCTGCATTGCGGGCATATCTCTCTTGGTAGGCGGAATAGGCATTATGAATATAATGTTGGTATCGGTTACGGAGCGTACAAGGGAAATCGGTATTAGAAAGTCCCTCGGCGCAAAGGGAAAAGACATAATGTCGCAATTTGTAATAGAAGCCGGCACAATCAGCGGCGTCGGCGGCGTAATAGGAATAATAGTAGGCTCGGTTTTAGCGGTCCTATTCGGAAACCTTCTAAGTCTGACTGCGGTGCCATCTCTTGGTGCAATCGCTATCGCATTCAGTGTTTCCGTGGGTATAGGTATACTGTTCGGTTATCTCCCGGCAAAGAACGCCGCAAAACTCAACCCAATTGATGCATTAAGACACGAATAGGAGGTCAATATGAAGAAAAAATCAAT
>JAZLIC010000099.1:0-30898 GCA_045617225.1 Clostridia bacterium | reverse complement strand
CCTTATGGCACGTTTTGTCACTTTCTTAATGCTATCTTTGTATCATCGGACCGATAAAAATATTTAAAGGAGGATTTTATGAAAGTATTTATTGATGCAGGTCATAATTACAGCGGCAGTGATACAGGTGCAACAGGCAACGGACTTAGGGAACAGGACATAACTTATTATATTGCGGATAAGCTTAAAACAATTTTATCGGCAAATAATTTAGAAGTTATATTGTCCAGAAATTCATTAAATGAAAATATTTCAAACGGCTCTGTAAGTAACAGTTTAGCCACTCGTGTTCGCCTTGCGAATAATGGCGGTGCAGACTTGTTTGTATCAATCCATTGTAATGCAGGAGGGGGCCGGGGAGCGGAAACATATTGCTATTCCGGAGGTATTTCTCCCGGATATAAGCTTGCAAAGCTTGTGCAGAGTAACTTGATTTCGGAAACGGAACTCTTTGACAGAGGGGTAAAAATTAACCCTGCCCTATATGTTTTAAAGCATACAAATATGCCGTCCGTTTTGGTTGAAACTGCATTTATAGACAACCTGGATGATGCAAAGGTATTGGGAAGTCAAGAGGGCAGACAAAGGATTGCCACAGGTATTGCCAAGGGTATACTAACATATTTGAATATGGATTTTAAAGGAGATGATAATATGGATTTAAAGAACGAACTTAAAAACATTACCGAAACCGTAAAAATTTTAGCAACAGATGTAGCAAATCTTAAAAACCCTGTCCTGTATAACTATATTGACGAAAACTTACCGAGTTGGGCGTATGATACAGTTAAAAAGTTATGCGATAAAGGTTATTTAAAAGGTGACGGAAGCGGACTCGCCCTGACTGATGACCTGCTTAGAATACTTGTTATAAATGACAGAGCAGGAATATATGATATGCATAAATAAAAATTTTGACGCATATATTTTTATATCACTTTAAGCAGACGAAAGTAATCCGAAGAACTTTAACTTAGGTTAAAGCGTGCTTATATTGCTTCCCTCTGCCCAAGACAAGCTCGGAGGAAGTATATGCGAAAGAGATATAAGACCGTTGTTATAAACGGCAGAAAAGTTAAGCGTAATGCTATTATTTTATTGTTATGTGTATCAGTAATAATTTTGGGCAGTAATATTATCGGAGGATATAATTCGACCGACCTGCCCATAGAGATTATGAAGCAGACACTTCCTGTAATCGGAGCCTCGGAAGGACGCCCTTCTCAAATTAAAAGAGGCGCAAAGCGTGTGGCAACCGAAACACAAAAAATATTGGTATCTTTTAACCCATTTAATGTGTGTGATATTTTGTCCTCACAAATGCCGGCCCTTCGGACAATAAGCGAGAGCGGATTGGTACGCCTTTCCTTAGCCGAAAGAGGGGATAATACAGTGCCTGTACCGACTGCAACCGAAGCACAAAAAAACATTGATGCGGAGAATTTGGGCGATATCAAAGCAATAGATGCGTCGCCAAAGGATAGTGATACCGCAAAAATTACCATAGGTAATCAGACCTCATATCCTATAAACATCGGTGAAATGCTGGTATCGCCCTTAAACCTCAATTTTGACGGAGATGGACCTAAAATTTTGATAGTACATACACATACTACGGAAGCCTATTCCCCCGAGGGAGCAGAGGTGTATAACAGGGAGGAAAGTGACCGCTCAAACGACCCAAATGTAAATGTTGTAAAGATAGGAAATGTTATAGCCGAGAGCTTAAACAACAGGGGAATAGAAACCTTGCACAGTGACAAAATTCATGACCAACCGTCTTTTAACGGTGCGTATGCAAGCTCGCTTAAAACGGTGGAAGAATACCTTGAAAAATATCCGTCAATACAAATGGTGCTTGATATCCACAGGGACTCCATAGTTTATGATGACGGTACAAAGGCAAAGACGGTGACGGAAATTGACGGAGAGCAGACCGCTCAGCTTATGTTTGTGGTAGGAACTGATGAGGGCGGTCTGTACCACCCGAATTGGCAGGAGAATATGAAGTTTGCCATAAAGCTCCAAAATGCCATAAACAAACGCTATCCGAAGCTTATGCGTTATATAAATCTGCGTAAGGAACGCTTTAACGGACATACCACAAGGGCGAGCATAATCGTCGAGGTAGGAACGAGTGGAAACAGTTTAAGCGAAGCTGTAAACGGCGCAGAGCGATTTTCCGAGTGTTTGGCAGATTTTTTGATAAATTAAAATGTGAAAAAATGTAAATTTAATTTTTATAAACCCCTTGAAAATATATAAGAGAGCGTATATAATAGTAATAGTTATACGAGAGGGGCAGATAAAATGAAAAGATTAGTTGCAGTCTGGGTGGCAAAGCTTGCAAGCTTTGTAGGTTTGTTAATGGGAAAGATGTCCACCGCCACACCGGGCGTACTTGCTATGAAGATTTATCCTGATTTAATCCGTGATATGTCAAAGGAGATTGAAAAGGGGATTATTATAGTTTGCGGAACAAACGGAAAAACCACGACTAATAACCTTATAAATACTACTCTTAAAAAAAGCGGATTTAAAACGGTTTGCAACAGTATAGGCGCAAATATGACAAGCGGTGTTGCAACTGCGTTTATTCAGGAATGTAATCTGCTTGGTAAGTTTAAAGCTGACTATGGTGTGTTTGAGGTTGATGAAGCATACGCAAGATATGTTTTTGACCACCTTACGCCGACCTGTATGGTTGTTACAAATCTTTTCCGTGACCAGCTTGACAGATATGGCAAAATTGAAATGACATTGCAGCTTATTGATGAAGCCATCAGGAAAGTTCCGGGCATTAAGCTTGTGCTAAACGGCGACGACCCAATCAGTTCTACGCTTGGTGAGGGTAGAGATGCACACTACTTTGGCGTAAATGAAAAGGTTTTACCCGATTTGGAAAAATCACCTGAGGGCCGTTTCTGTATCAAGTGCGGTAACCCACAGGAGTATAATTATCTGCATTACAATCAACTTGGGGACTACTATTGTCCTGCTTGCGGAAATAAGCGGCCGAATCTTGACTTTGCGGCAGATAATGTTGACCTTACGGAAGTTATGCGTTTTAGAGTGAATTCCGATAATATCGCAGTAAATTACCGTGGCTTTTATAATATCTATAATATTTTGGCACTCTATTCCACACTTAAAGTTATGGATATAAAGATAAATGATATCAATGAGATTTTAAGTGATTATAAGCCGCAGATTGGTCGTATGGAGCTTATTGATTTAGGAAAGCCTTTTATTTTAAACCTTGCCAAAAACCCTGCCGGCTTTAATCAGGCTATTCAGACGGTAGAATTGGACAAGCGCAGAAAGGATATAATTTTGGCAATAAACGATACCGAGAATGACGGCAGAGATGTGTCTTGGATTTGGGATGTTGATTTTGAAAAGTTAAGTGACGGTACCTTAAATACCCTTTCGGTATCAGGCGACAGACTTTACGATTTGGCACTCAGGTTTAAGTATTTCGATATTCCCGTAAGTCATGTGACCAAAAATATGCGCAGTGCAATAAACAAGGCTATGGAAAGCGAAGCTGAGGTTTGCTATGTTCTGGCAAATTATACCGCTGTATTTCCGACACAAAAGCTTATGTTGGAAATTCAAAAGGAACAAAAAAATCGTAGATTAGAGGAGCCGAAGAATGATGCAAGAGCTTAATATTATACATCTTTATCCTGATATTTTAAACCTTTACGGCGATAAAGGGAATATCTATGCCCTTAAAAAACGCCTTGAATGGCGCGGAATTCAGGCAAATGTGATTGAATGTACAATGGAAAATCCGACACTTGATTTAGAAAATGCGGATATAATTTTCCTGGGCGGCGGCGATGAAAGCGAAGAGGAGATAGCTCTGAATCAACTTATGCCCCAAAAGGAAGAATTTAAAAAATATGTGGAAAGCGGCGGCGCTCTTATTGCAACCTGCGGCGGCTATCCTATGCTCGGCAGATACTATAAAACAGGGGATAAGACAGTTCAGGCTCTTGATATCCTTAATATATATACCGAGCCGGGCAAAAAGCGTTTAAGCGGAAATGTTGTTTTGGAAAATGATGATTTTAGCAGTAAAATCGTAGGCTTTGAAAATCACCGGAGTCAAACCTTTATCGGCGAGCATACACCACTTGGCAAGGTTATCTGCGGCGGTGGAAATATGGGTGACGGCGGATATGAGGGTGTACTTTATAAGAATGTGATTGCAACTTATTTATATGGGCCTCTGCTCCCTAAAAATCCGGAGCTTTGTGACTTTATCTTGACACGTGCAATGAATAGAAAGTATGATGGCTTTGGATATCTTGCACCCCTTAATGACGAGCTTGAAGCACTTGCAAATCATAGCATAATAGAAAGATTTTGCGAAAAATAAACAATAAAAAGACAAAGGGCGGCCATATATGGTCGCTCTTTGTTAATAAGTAATGCAAATTCAAAAATTTGTTTTGGACTTTTTAAACAGCCCACATTTATATGAATGTCTGCAAAATATATGTAAGGATTATTCCCGGTATGCCAAGGATTCCCGTTATAAGCGCATTAAGCGGATTAAGTGCAATGTGGAGGTTAAAATAGCCTCCGATTAAGTTTATAATAAATATAAATACACCGCCAAACAGAGAGTTTAAGATAATCTTTAAAAACCATTTTATCGGTCTTAAAAATATCCAGCAACAGACATAGAGCAAAAATAACCCAATAGTATATGCACCTATTGTTCCGAAATCGAAAACCATTTTATCACCACCTGCTACATATATATGTAAAAGGTGGGACAAATATTAGTTTTATTTTATCATTTCACGCACACGAAAGTCTACGCCGCATTCCTCGGCGATTTTTCTGCAATTTTCAATTTCCTCTTTGCTCATCAAGTCCACAACGGTGAATACAACCTCACCGATATATCTCTTGGATAGAGAGGCAAATTCCTGCAATCCGTCAAACGCCGCCTTACCTCCGAACTTGCTTCGGCAAAGCTCCTGATATTTTTCGGCGTTTTCGGCGTTCAAGCTTATCGAAACGCAGTCGATTACACCTTCCATATCAGGGGTAATATCACGGCCTGCAATTAAATTCCCTTGTCCGTTGGTGTTTATCCTGATTTTTATATTACTAAACGATTTTATCCACCGTGCAACCTCTAAAAGGTCGCCTATACGCTCCGTCGGCTCGCCGTAACCGCAGAATACTACCGCATCATATTTTGAAAGGTCGCACTTTTGAAAGTCGGCTTTTATTTCATCAACGGTCGGCTCTCTGTCAAGCCAAAGGTTATCCTTTCCGTTTACGCCGTCGTGTTTGTTGCGTACGCAAAAGGTGCAAGCGTTACTGCAACGGTTTGTGATATTAACATAAAGAGATTTTCCGAGTTCATAAGTAATTGCCATTTTTATCACCTCAATTTTCGATAAGTGTATCGTTGCCGCAAAGCAGAGAAGGCGTCAGCAAAGTTGTTGCCATAAACAAAAGAAGCGTCGTTTTGTCAGGATAATAGCTTTGCGGTTCTTGCAGAGTTTTATATTCATACGGCGGATTTTTCGGCAGATGCAAATTCACTTTTGTGCCTACCTTTTGGTTTTCAATGGTAAGAGTACCGTGAAGAAGCCTTGAATATTTATGACAGAGCAATAGCCCAAGTCCCTCCATGCGTGATGGGTAAACGGTAGCCAGGTCAGGTAATACAGGTTCACCGGTGACGAAGGAGTTTAAAACCTTATCCGGCATACCTCTGCCCTTATCTTTTACGGATATTATATATGACTTTGCATCTTCTGTAAGACTGATATATACATTTTTATTACTTGTTCCGCCGTGACGCAGAGCATTATCCACCAGGTTAAAAAGTATGGTGCTTACCATATCGGCATCAAAGGAGGCAGATGAGTTATTATCAAGTTTTGTCTTAAAGGTAACCTGTCCGTTTATATGCTGTCCAAGCTGGGTATCTATAAGGTCTGCAATACTGCTCAGATATTGCGACAAATTATAGGTTGCCGGTTTGGGAATTGTAGTTTCGTCATCTTTACCATAGAGTGTGGTAAAACGGCGAAGCTTTCCACCGAGTGCTAAATAACGGAGTTTTGTCTGTGACAGAGCCGAAAAATGTTCGGGAGCTAAATTTGCAGTCGTTAAAATAAATTGAAGCTTAGGGTCGTGTTCTCGTATTTCCGAGTCTACTGCGTGGTAAATCATGCGAAGTGGGTCAATATCAATCCCATATTCTTTACTTCTGTTAATGTATTTCATAAATATTAACCTCCCACTAAATATTAACATAAATATGTGCGTCAGTCAATTATTTTGTAATTGACAGTAGGGGATAGTTTTGGTAAAATAAACTGTGTTGGCGGAGGTAAGCTATGAGAAGATTTTTTACGGAGCCTGAAAATATCAATAAAGACTATGCTGTTATCACCGAAGATGCGCCACATATCACGCGTGTACTCAGGATGTCCGTCGGTGATGAGGTCTGTGTCTTTGATGGAAAGGGCAGAGAATATACCTGCGTTTTGGAGGAAGTTGACCAGAAGTGCTGCAAGGCAAGAATTACCGATGTGTCCTATTCTTTATATGAGCCGAATGTTCAGGTAACCGTTTATCAGGGCGTCCCTAAATCCGGAAAGATGGAGCAGATAATTCAAAAGGCGGTTGAGCTTGGCGTATATGCCATAGTTCCTGTGCAGATGGACAGGTGCGTTGCGAAAATTCCGAGTGACCGTAAGGGAAAAGAGAAGATTGACAGATACCAAAAAGTGTCGGTTTCTGCCGCAAAGCAATGCGGCAGGGGAATAATCCCCCAAATTAAAATGCCGCACAGCTTTTCGGAGGTTATTTGCGAAATGAAAAACTTTGACCTTGCCCTTATGCCGTATGAAGTTTTAGGTCATGAAGGCAGATGCGATTTAAAGAGTGTCCTTAAAGAAAACAAAGGGATAAAAAGTATCGGCATATTGATAGGCCCTGAGGGGGGCTTTTCCGATGGTGAGGCAAGCTTTGCAATGAGCGAGGGTATAAAGGCAGTCGGTTTAGGCAGGCGTATCCTGAGGACAGAAACGGTGGCAAGCACATTGCTTTCCGCAATAATGTACGAAAATGATGAATTTTAATATTGCCGCAAAGGCGGCGGAATGGAGAATTAAAAATGGCAAAACAAAAGAAAGAAAAAAATCTTGAAGCAAAGATTTCAAGAGTAGAGAGAAATGAAAGACTGACAAATTGGTATATGATAAATCTTTGCTGGGGAATACTCGGCATTTTGGTGCTTATATACTTGCGTGGTTGTTATGTCAATGCAAGTGTCCTTGTGCATATGAACCTTATAAATTATATTCTGACAGGTGTATTTGCGGCTACTGCCATTGTACTTTTTGTATTAGGTAAAATTGGTAAGATAAAAAACGCAAAGAGAGCGTATAATTACGGCACGTTCTCTATCGTATGCGGCGTTGTAACCCTGTGGCTTGCACTTTATAACAAGCTTCGCCCTCTTATTGAAAAGTTGGCTCAACTTATTACGGGCAATAATGCTTTACACATAACATCTTATTGGAATATTCGAATTCCTTTGATTGGAATTATAGCATACTTAGTTGTTGCATTTGTTTGGTATCTTATAAAGGTATCAAGAAAATAGGTGATGTTAAAAATGAATTAGAGTTGTTTAAAAGCCGTTGCTTTTAAACAGCTCTCTTTTTTTCAAGGGGTTAGGTTTGTTCATAGCTAAAAAACTTTTTAACATCCCTTTTTCCATTTGGCACGCCACGGCATTTATACTCTGTTACAATCAAATCACAACCGATAAGACCTCGCCATTTGTCGGTTGAAATTTTTATAAGGAGTGATTTTATGTCATTATGGTTTGATAAAAAGAACCAAGAGTATGCCTTTGATGGAATCAGCGGTTGGCTTAAACACTATATCGAAAAGCTGACAGGGACTCTTTCCGCCGATTTAGATGCGGAAACTTTAACTCGTGCAACCGCACACAATGCACATTTGGCAGATGAGGCAAATCCGCATAATGTAACCAAAGCGCAACTTGGCTTAGGAAATGTGGACAACACAGCTGACTGTAACAAGCCTTTGTCCTCGGCAATGCAAACAGCACTTAATTACAAGGTGGACGGACCTAATCCAAGAGGCGGATTTGCAGTGGGACAGTATGCAGAGGCGGAAAATGGCGTTGCTGTCGGCAAATCTGCTATATCATCGGATGACGCTACGGTAGTGGGAATTCAGGCTATGTCATATGATGGAGTTGCCATAGGAAAAAGAGCCTTTTGCAATGGCGGTGTTGCAATAGGCGAAAACAGTGTTGCAGGCAACGGTTTCTCAGGCGGGAAAAATGCAAAAACAGCCACGGAAGACGGAGCTGTAGTAGATGCCATTCAACTTGGCGAAGGCACAAACGAAAATGAGAATACCTTGCAGGTGTATGACTATCAACTTCTTGACGCTGATGGTCAGATACCGCCTGAGCGATTTATGGGCACATCAAATACCATATCCGGCGATGGCGCGATTGCGCTAATGGGCATCGAAAACGATGCTTATGCAGACAACTCTGCAATTATAGGCGGTTGGTCTAACTCGACCGAGGAAGAACAAAGCTTTGTCGGAGGCGGTGTCGGAAATGCGGCAAGAGGCGTAAATTCTGCCATAATCGGAGGTAATGCAAATACCATATATGGTGATAACGGCCTTGTGGCTGCAGGAAACTGTCTTATAGCGAACGGATATGCTGCAACTTTCGGACACTACAATACATATAGCTACTCAATGATTGGAAGCGATAGCGGAACGACGGGAAATGCTTTGCTTATAGGTAATGGCACTGCACAGTATAGGGGAAACGCCTTTCGTGTAGATTATGACGGTTCGGTATATGGCACGGGCGCTTTTCATACTTCCGGAGCCGACCTTGCCCATGTCTTTGAATGGTCAGACGGTAATGAAGATGGTGAGGACAGGCGTGGATATTTTGTCACTTTTGAGGATGGTAAGGTGCGTATCGCAAACAGCAGTGATGAAAAGATTTTGGGTGTTGTGTCCGATAATGCTTCTTTTGTTGCCAATGATTACAGTGAAAACTGGCACGGTATGTATTTAAAAGATGTATACGGCGGTTATGTGACCGAGGATGAAACCGTCACCGAAACGGACCCTGAAACAGGGGAAGAAACATCTCGTACAATTAAAAACCGAGTGTTAAACCCTGACTATGACCCAAGCCGTCCGTATGTTTCCCGTGCCAACAGACCTGAATATGCTGTTGTAGGGCATGACGGTATTTTGATTGTAAATGATGACGGTACTTGCGTAGCAGACGGATATTGCACTGTTACGGATAGTGGTACCGCTACAAAAAGTGCGGAAAAGACACCGTATTATGTAATAAAAAGATTGGATAGCGAGCATATCCAAATCTTTATATAGGAGGCATTGCTATGGAAAAGTTATTCAATACCATAAGCTTAGTGTTTGCCTTCTTGGGCGGGATTTTCGCTAAGGCTCTTGGAGGTTGGGATATGCTTCTGTGCGGATTGATATTTTTGATGTGCGGCGACTATGTGTCAGGAGTGGTAAAGGGAGTGTATCTTAAAAAACTATCGTCTGAAATCGGCTTTTACGGGCTTCTTAAAAAGATAATGGTACTTTTGGTGGTAGCGGTCGCAAATGTTATAGAGGGTGTGCTTGGCAACTCAATAGCAATCCGTGAGATAGTCCTGATGTTTTTTATTGCTAACGAAAGCTTATCAATTTTAGAGAATATCAGTGCGATAGGCACAATCGTTCCAAATTGTTTAAGAGAGCTTCTTTTGCAGCTCCGTGACAAAAACGAAAAACAGTAATAAAAAATCTGCCGGATAATCCGGCAGATTTTTTGTTTGGTATCAGAATATAAAATATAGCATCTTGCAGGCTTCGGCACGGGTGACACTCTGTTGCGGTCTTAAAGTTCCGTCCGGGTATCCGCCCATTACACCTTGACCAATAACGGTTTGCATATTTTCTACTGCCCACCACGGTACTTCCGAAGCATCGGTAAAGTTTATTTCGGCAGGGTTTAAACCTTTTGGCATAAGCCTTGACACCGCAATGGCAAATTCAAGTCTGCTGAGTGAGGCTCCGGGACTGAAATATGTTTTGTCATCTATCAACTGTCCCTTCATTATCCCGAGTGAGTACAGTGCTTTCGCTTGTCCCAACGCCCAGGACGGTATGTCACCAAGGTCTGCATACGGGAGGTTTACATCACTGTATTTTGAAATATCAATCTTTAAATAATTGCAAAGCATACAAGCAAGCTCTGCTCTGTTCATACTCTTTCCGGGCATAAACTCTATCTGACCGAAGTCGTTTGGAAGTCCTTTTACAATATTGTGTTGTGCAAGGTAAGAAATATATTGCTTTGCCCAATGATTTTGGGTGTCCGGAAAGGCATTGCCTAAACTTGAAATATCCCCTGCGTCAAAATGCGAGAGGGTACTGTAACCCAAATCATCTGTTACGGCTACCGCAATCCTGTGCGGCTCATCTTCGTCCAAAAATGCATACGTTAATGTATTTGTGTCTGTGTCAAAGTCGAATTTCGTATCCGTTCCGTCGATGCGGAGCGTTATATTTTGTTTTTTGATTTCACTTCTTATACCTGTAATCGTTGCAGAGAAAACTCCGTTTTCAAAGCCGCCTTCAATTTTGGGGTACATACCGTCATTTGCGTCGATTTCTTCATCAACAACGGAAACGGGAATATCCTTTTTAAAGCCGCCGGCGCTTACAGAAATAAGTCCTTTTGCGTCTTTCATATTTGAAGCCGTAAAGAAGCCGACATTATCAATAGTACCGATTTCACCATCATTATTAGCAACCGACCAATTAAAGCAGTAATCGTTTGCCGATAAGCTCACACCGTTTAAATATGCTGTTGCGGTAAGGTTTATGCTCTCACCGCGCTTTATAGTGATTGTGTTCAAACCGTTGCCTGTATCTTCGCTTATTACTGCGATACTGTCAGGGGTTTTTACGGAGTGTATGAGTGTTCCGCCGTTTATATCGCCCGATACTGCCGAAATATAAATATCGCCATCACCCTCGACGGTCAAAAAGCCCGAACTGTCTATTGTGCTTCCGCTTGCTGTCGTGCCGTCTGCGATGGAGTATATAACAGGCGAAACGGCGTTTGCCTTACCGTAGGCAGAGTCTACAAGCTCTGCGGTAATTTGTGTCGTTGCCCCCGAGAGCAGCCACTTGCCATATGGAGATACAAACATCTTGTACGGTACGCCTGTGTATGGGTTTTGCTTTTTAAGGAAGATAAAGTTTGCGCAGGCTCTGAGGCTTCCTTCCGACGGAGAGTTCAAAACCTTAAAATCCGTTGTCCCGGGATAAACGCCGCCGATAGTGGTAGAGCCGCCGCCGTCTAAATTCACCGCATCAACGCAGCCAAGCTCCAAAAGACGCTGTGCCAGAGTTTCTTTTCTTGCGCCAAAGCTATAACCGCTTTGCCTTCCATCCAATGTGTATAATATGATTGTTCCGTCCGCTTTGATTCCGAGTGCGGTACGAGGAGCGGCACTCTCCTCGGTGAAGTTCAGCTCTCCGTTTGTTATAAGTGTGCCGCCTGTGCAACCGATACCGTACCCGGCATTAAGCCAACGGGTGTCATCGGATGCAAGGCAAGTGTTTAGCGTTACATTTTGCCCCACAGAAAGACTGTAAAGCCTGTCTTTAAGCTCTTGCGGAGCATCGGCAGAAACGCTGAGGATTATTTTCCCGTTTGGTATAGGCACGGAATTGTCGCCTTCCGATACGTCTTCTACAACGGCGGTCATATTGCTGTTTAGCTTAAACGAGCCGCTTACATTGCCTAAGGTAACATTTATGCCCCAGCCCTCTGACATTGTTTTATCTCCGTAACGACTGTCAAAGAGGTAGACAAAGTACGGTTGACGGAATTTGTTTATACACTCAACAGGGAATGAATTTGTGTCGGTTGTAAGAGTTGTTTTAATTGAAAGGGGCGATATAAAGGCGGTTCCGTCATCATTAAATCCCACAGACGAAAGACAACTTGTATCTTTTGTCAGTATTTCGCCATCAATGATTGTATTACTCATAGGCACGCCTGTCTTAAATGAAAAGAAGTCCGCATTCATACCCATTGCAGTGTTAATCCCTGCAGAGTTTAAAATGCTCTCTGCCTGAGTCAGGGTGCGCTTTCCGTAAACCGATGTACCGTTATATATAATGGGTATAACATCACTGTTCGGTGTATATGAGAAGATGTTTTCAGTCTGTTTTCCGACACTTGCCTGGTCGCTTATAAATGTATTTCTTATATAAACTGTGCCTTGTGCAAATTCCATCTCATTATGCTCTGTTTGCGTTCCTAAAACGGCGGCACTTGTATTTATTGGTAACAAAACGGATATAATTAACAAAACAGCTAAAATCCGTAAAGTAATCTGTCTGAAAATATTTTTGCTCATTTTTAAAAAATCCTTTCGAAATGTATTGACAAACCCATATTTATATGATATACTACCTATCTGTTTATCATGCAGTTTTTTGCGTATTTTTGGAACGAAGTATTGATTTTATGCGTCTTTTTGGACTGTTTTTGAAGTAGTATATCACAAAAAAACGGGCTTCGCAAGGGCAGGTAAAAAATTTCCGGAAATTTAATTAAAACAGTGTGATAATATTATAAATAAAATTTTAACGAGGTGATCGATTTTATGGCACATCCAACGAAAAGCGATTTGGGAGTACATGAGATCCATCTGGGGAAAAACACACGTATGAGTTATGGCAAAATCCATGAGATTTTGGATATGCCTAACTTAATCGAAATCCAGAAGAATTCCTATAATTGGTTTTTGGAAGAAGGACTTAAAGAGGTCTTTCACGATGTTTCCCCCATTACGGATTATACAGGAAACTTAATCCTTGAGTTTATTGATTACAGGCTCGATTCAGAGACTAAGTATGATATTGAGGAGTGTAAGGAAAGGGATGCTACATATGCGGCGCCTCTTCGTGTAAAAGTCCGTTTGATAAATAAGGAGATAGGTGAGGTTAAGGAGCAGGAAATCTTTATGGGCGATTTCCCTATAATGTCACCGTCGGGCACATTTATCATAAACGGTGCTGAGCGTGTAATTGTATCTCAGCTTGTTCGTGCTCCAAGCGTATATTATGCGCAGGACTATGACAAGGTCGGCAAGAAGCTCTTTTCATCACAGGTTATACCTAACCGTGGTGCTTGGCTTGAATATGAAACCGATAGCAACGATGTTTATTATGTTCGCATTGACCGTAACCGTAAAATCCCGGTAACGGTTTTGATTCGTGCCTTGGGCTTTGGCACTAACGCACAAATTACCGAACTTTTCGGTGAAGATGAAAGATTGCTTGCTACAATGGCTAAGGATACTACCACTTCGGAAGAGGAAGGCTTGCTTGAAGTATACAGAAAGCTCCGCCCGGGCGAACCGCCTACGGTTGAGAGTGCTCAGTCTTTGATTACAAATCTTTTCTTTGACCCAAGACGTTATGACCTTGCTAAGGTAGGCCGTTATAAGTTTAATAAAAAGCTTAGAATGCTCAACCGTATTGTAGGCTTTACAAGTGCGGAAAATGTTGTTGACGAAGCAACAGGCGAGGTTTTGCTTGCCGCAGGCGATGTTGTTACAGAAGAAATCGCAATGACTCTTGAAGCACACGCTGTAAATACTATCGTACTTGATGTTGACGGTACAAAGACAAAGGTTATTGCAAATGCTATGGTAGACCTTGCTGATTACTTGTTGGTAAGAACAGGCAAGGAGTTGGAATATAATCCACGCACTTGCGGCATTACTGACCGTGTGCGTCACAGTATTTTGGACGAAATCTTAGAAAAGTATCCTGACCCCAACTCAGAGGAATTTAAGACAGAGTTAAATGACAGACGAGATGACTTGATGCCACGCCATATTTTAATTGATGATATTATCGCTTCAATTTCTTATATCGGCAACTTGGCAGCAGGTGTGGGTGATGTTGATGATATCGACCACTTGGGCAACAGACGACTCAGAAGTGTTGGTGAGCTTTTGCAAAATCAGTTCCGTATCGGTCTTGCAAGAATGGAACGTGTAGTGCGTGAGCGTATGACAATCCAGGATTTAGATGTAATCGCACCGCAGACACTTATAAATATCAAGCCGGTGACGTCGGCTATTAAGGAATTCTTCGGTTCCTCGCAGTTGTCACAGTTTATGGACCAGATTAACCCACTTGGTGAGCTGACGCATAAGCGCAGATTATCTGCATTGGGCCCGGGCGGTCTTTCAAGAGAGCGTGCAGGTTTTGAGGTTCGTGACGTTCACCATTCACACTATGGCAGAATGTGTCCTATTGAAACACCTGAAGGTCCTAACATTGGTCTTATCAACTCGCTCAGCGGTTTTGCTCGTGTAAATGAATACGGCTTCATTGAAACACCTTATCGCAAGGTTGACCAGGAGAACGGAAAGGTTACCGACGAAGTTGTTTATATGACTGCCGATGTAGAGGACAGATATTATGTTGCACAGGCGAATGAGCCTTTGGACGAGAATGATAAATTTATAAATAAGAAGATTGTTACAAGACACAGAGATGAATTTATCGAAATTCCTACAAACCGTGTTGACTATATGGACGTATCACCAAGACAGGTTATGTCAATCGCAACAGCGATGATACCGTTCCTTGAAAACGACGATGCTAACCGTGCGCTCATGGGCTCAAACATGCAGCGTCAGGCGGTACCGCTTTTGATGCCGGAATCACCGATTATCGGTACAGGTATGGAATATAAAGCGGCTCGTGATTCGGGCGTTTGTGTTCTTGCCAAGAAGGGCGGCGTTGTAGAGAAGGTTTCCGCTAAGGAAATCGTTATCCGCAACGATGACGGTGAACTTGATAATTATAAGCTCATCAAATTTACACGCAGTAACCAGTGTACCTGTGTTAACCAGCGTCCTATCGTTTCACATGGTGAGAGGGTAGAGGAAGGCGATATTATCGCAGACGGTCCTTCTACATCAAACGGTGAAATCGGACTTGGCAGAAATATCCTTATCGGATTTATGACTTGGGAAGGTTATAACTACGAGGATGCTATTCTGATTAACGAAAAGTTGGTTAAGGAAGATGTATTCACATCTATCCATATTGAAGAATACGAGATTGAAGCTCGTGATACAAAGCTCGGTCAAGAGGAGATTACCCGTGATATTCCGAACGTAGGCGAAGATGCCCTTCGCAACTTGGATGAGCGCGGTATTATCCGCATCGGTGCAGAGGTAGAGAGCGGTGACATTCTTGTAGGTAAGGTTACACCTAAGGGTGAAACAGAACTTACCGCCGAGGAAAGACTGCTCCGTGCAATCTTTGGTGAGAAGGCTCGTGAAGTGCGTGATACATCACTCCGTGTTCCTCACGGTGAATACGGTGTTATCGTAGATGTAAAAGTATTCACAAGAGCCAATGGCGATGAGTTGCCTCCGGGTGTAAATCAGGTTGTGCGTTGTTATATCGCTCAGAAGAGAAAGATTTCAGTCGGCGATAAGATGGCAGGCCGTCATGGTAACAAAGGCGTTATTTCAAGAATTTTGCCTGAGGAGGATATGCCATTCCTTCCTGACGGTACACCGCTTCAGATTGTTCTTAATCCATTGGGTGTTCCTTCTCGTATGAATATCGGACAGGTTCTTGAAGTTCACTTGGGATATGCGGCGAAGGCTCTCGGCTGGAAGATTGCGACACCTGTGTTTGACGGCGCAAACGAGGAAGATATTATGGATGCCTTAGAGGCGGCAGGCTATGACCGTGACGGTAAGACAGTTCTCTATGATGGTCGTACCGGCGAACCTTTTGATAATAAGGTTACAGTTGGTTATATGCATTATTTGAAGCTTGCTCACTTGGTTGATGATAAAATCCACGCACGTTCAACAGGTCCATACTCACTTGTTACGCAGCAGCCTCTTGGTGGTAAAGCACAGTTCGGCGGTCAGCGTTTCGGTGAGATGGAGGTTTGGGCTCTTGAAGCATACGGTGCGGCTTACACCCTCCAGGAAATATTGACGGTAAAGTCTGATGACGTTGTAGGACGTGTTAAGACTTATGAAGCAATCGTTAAAGGTGATAATGTACCTGAGCCGGGTGTACCGGAGTCGTTTAAGGTTTTGATAAAGGAACTTCAAAGTTTGGCTCTTGATATCAAGGTATTGGACGAAAACGGTGACGAGGTTATCCTTCGTGAGTCTATGGACGATGAGCCGGACGAACTCCCGGTTAACATTGCAGGCGTTGAAGAAGACGATGATGACAAAGTCAATATGCCTCGTTTTGAGGAAGATGACGATGATGACGATCTTGATGACATTCTTTTGGAAAGCGATGAAGATGACGAGTTGGCAAAAGTATTAGGCGAAGTCACCGATGACGAGATTGATGTTTTTGAAGACCCGGATGACATTGCTTCTATTGATGAACTTGCAGAGGAAGAAGATTTCGATGATGACGAAGATGATTATGACGATATGTTCTAAGCTTCGTTGATATTAGGCGTTATATTTGTCTGTGGAGCTCACAGCAGGCGAAAGATGAAAATTTGTGAGTTGGAAAGGCATGGTCATTATGAGCGAATATCAAAATTTTGAGGCAATACAAATTGGACTTGCTTCTCCCGAAAAAATCAGGGAGTGGTCAAGAGGCGAGGTAAAGAAGCCTGAAACAATAAATTACAGAACATTAAAGCCCGAAAAGGACGGTTTGTTCTGTGAGAGAATATTTGGTCCGCAGAAGGACTGGGAGTGTCACTGCGGTAAGTATAAGCGTGTCCGCTACAAGGGTGTTGTTTGTGACCGTTGCGGCGTTGAAGTAACACGCAGTAAGGTGCGTCGTGAGCGTATGGGACATATAGAGCTTGCAGTACCTGTTTCACACATTTGGTACTTTAAGGGTATCCCAAGCAGAATGGGACTTATACTTGATATGTCACCTCGTGCGCTTGAAAAGGTCCTCTATTTTGCCGCTTATGTGGTAATAGACCCGGGCAGAACATCACTTATGAAAAATCAGATACTTTCCGAGAAGGAGTATCGTGAGTATACCGAAAAGTACGGTGATATGTTCCGTGCCGGAATGGGTGCAGAGGCTATTCTTGAAATGCTTAGAGATATCGACCTTGACGCATTGTATGAGGAACTTAAAGCTGATTTAGACGGTGCAAAAGGACAGAAGAAAATCCGTACAGTCCGTCGTTTGGAGGTAGTTGAAGCGTTCAGACATTCAGGCAATAAGCCGGAGTGGATGATTATGACAGTTATTCCTGTTATTCCGCCGGAAATCCGTCCTATGGTTCAGTTGGACGGCGGCAGATTTGCAACTTCCGACCTTAACGATTTGTACCGCAGAGTTATAAACAGAAACAACAGATTAAAGCGTCTTTTGGATTTGGGCGCACCTGAAATTATTGTCAGAAACGAAAAGCGTATGCTCCAGGAAGCAGTAGATGCGTTAATTGACAACGGCAGACGTGGCAGACCGGTTACAGGTCCCGGAAACAGACCGCTTAAATCCCTTTCGGATATGCTTAAAGGTAAGCAGGGACGTTTCCGTCAAAACCTTTTGGGTAAACGTGTTGACTATTCAGGCCGTTCTGTTATCGTTGTAGGCCCTGAACTTAAAATCTATCAGTGCGGTCTTCCTAAGAAGATGGCATTGGAGCTTTTCAAGCCATTCGTTATGCGTAAGCTTGTAAACGATGGCTTGGCACACAATATCAAGTCTGCAAAGCGTATGGTAGAGCGTGTAAAGCCTGAGGTTTGGGATGTTTTAGAGGATGTTATTTCAGAACATCCGGTACTTCTTAACCGTGCGCCAACACTTCACCGCCTTGGTATTCAGGCGTTTGAACCTGTTTTGGTAGAAGGTAAGGCACTTAAACTTCATCCGCTTGTATGTACTGCATTTAATGCGGACTTCGATGGTGACCAGATGGCTGTTCACCTTCCGCTTTCAGCAGAGGCTCAGGCAGAAGCAAGATTTTTGATGCTCTCTGCAAACAATCTTATAAAGCCGCAGGATGGTAAGCCTGTTACCGTTCCTACACAGGATATGGTTCTCGGCAGTTATTATCTTACACTTAAAGATGACCGTGAAATCGGTACAGGCAAAGTGTTTGGCTCATTCAATGAGGCTACTTTGGCTTATTACAATGGAGCAGTCGGTTTGCATGCACCTATTAAAGTTCGCATAACCAAAACTGTAAACGGTGAAGAAAAGACAGGCTTGATTGATGCTACTGTCGGCAGATTGATATTTAATGAGAAGATTCCGCAGAATTTAGGATTTGTTGACAGAACAGACCCTGAACATATTTTAGACTTGGAAATCGGCGACAATATCTTAAAGCGTCCTGCCGCTAAGGCAAAGATTGGCGATAATGTAGAGCCGGGCGTTGACAAAAAGATTTTGGGTAAGATTATTGACGCAAGCATTAAGATTAACGGTATCACCGATACTGCCGGACTTCTTGATAACATCAAGGCTATGGGTTATAAGTACTCGACAGTCGGCGCAATAACCGTCGGCGTATCCGATATGAAAATTCCTGAGGAGAAGAAGCAGTATCTTAAGGAAGCAGACGAAGCAATCGAAAAGATTGTCAAGAACTTCCGCCGTGGTCTTTTATCCGATGAGGAGCGTTATAATCAGGTTATCAATATCTGGAACGAAACCTCGGATAAGGTTACAGACGCACTTATGAATAACTTGGAGCAGCTTAACCCAATTTATATGATGGCTAACTCCGGCGCCCGTGGTAGCGTAAACCAGATTAGACAGCTTGCCGCAATGCGTGGTCTTATGGCTGATACATCAGGTCGTACCATTGAAATTCCGATTAAGGCTAATTTCCGTGAAGGTCTTACAGTACTTGAATACTTCATTTCAACACACGGTGCACGTAAAGGTCTTACCGATACCGCACTTCGTACTGCGGACTCAGGTTATTTGACAAGACGTTTGGTTGATGTATCACAGGAAGTTATCGTTCGTGAAGATGATTGTGGTACAACAGAAGGTATTATCGTATCCGACATTATGGATGGTAACGAAGTTATCGAGCCGATGCTTGACAGACTTGAAGGCAGAACGGTTATCGGTGATGTAGTTAACCCCAAGACAGGCGAAATACTTGTCTTTAACAATGAAATGATTACACATGACCAGGCTAAGGCTATCGTTGATGCAGGTATCAAAGAAGTTAAAATCCGTTCGGTTGTTAAGTGCCACAGTAAGGTTGGTGTTTGCGCAAAGTGTTACGGACAGAACCTTGCAAACGGAAAGCTTGTAAATGTTGGTGAAACAGTAGGTATCATTGCCGCACAGTCAATCGGTGAGCCGGGTACTCAGCTTACAATGCGTACCTTCCATGCCGGCGGTGTCGCAGGTGACGATATTACACAGGGTCTTCCACGTGTCGAGGAATTGTTTGAAGCAAGAAAGCCTAAGGGTGTTGCTATTGTTACTGAGATTGCCGGTAAGGTAACCATCAGTGATACAAATAAAAAGAGAGAAGTCACGGTTACAAATCAGGAAAACGGCGAGGCACAGACATACTTGATACCATTTGGTTCAAGAATGAAGGTAAGAGATGGACAAGAGTTAGAGGCAGGTGACCCGCTTACAGAAGGTTCGCTTAACCCGCACGATATTCTTGCAATCAATGGCGAAACAGCTGTTCAGAATTACTTTATTCAAGAAGTACAGCGTGTATATCGTTTGCAAGGTGTTGATATCAACGATAAGCATATCGAGGTTATTGTGCGTCAGATGATGCACAAGGTTAAGATAGAGGACCCGGGCGATACCGATATCCTCACAGGTACACTTATCAGTGTATTTGAGCTTGAAGAAATCAATCGCAAGGTTGTAGAAGCAGGCGGCCGTCCTGCGGAATACAGTGTTGTATTGATGGGTATTACCAAGGCGGCTCTTGCTACGGATTCATTCCTTTCTGCGGCTTCCTTCCAGGAAACAACACGTGTACTCACAGATGCTGCGATTAAGGGTAAGTGTGATCCGTTGCTTGGCCTTAAAGAAAATGTTATCATCGGTAAGCTGGTACCGGCAGGTACAGGTATTATGGCATATAATAATATCGAAGTATTCCCAAGCTATGGTGCAATAGACGCTTTAAATGATGAGAACTTAATCATCGGCGAAGAAGCATAAATCTTCAAAAGATACTTTAAAAGAGGCTTCCTGCTCGGAAGCCTCTTTTTGTGTGCAGAATATAGTTTGAAGATTTATTACGACTCTCGTGAAAAACAAATTTTACATTGCCGACCGGGAGCGGCAGGTCGGAACAGGGCTTGGGCGATAATTCAGAAAATTTGTTTTTCGCATTTCCCGTATGCCTGCGGGGAATTGGCACTTTTGCGTATCCCAAATTAGCCATTCGATAGTAATTCGGACACGCTTTAACGGACCCAAGATTCCGTTTGGGCAATTTAAAAATTTTCTAATTGCAAAAAAACTTAAATAAAAGCGTATTTAGATTGTTTTCGTATGGATTTTGAACTCATTTTACGCTCTCAGTATATCTTTCCTGTGTAGCATTTCGTCCAAACGTTCTATATAATCCTTTGGTTCTTTTACATTAAATATTCGCTCTATTCGGTCGGTTTCCCTGTCGACGGTTTTGGTTACGCCGCCGCAACCTAACGAGATAATAGTCTGGATTTCCTCCATAATATAGATATTATAAAGTCCCTCTAAACCGTCCTTCGCATAGCCTACATTTTCTAAATTGCCGAGTTGGTTTTTTTGACGGTAGAGGTAGTAGGGGTAAAGTCCCCTTTCCTCTAAATAGCTTGCCGCAAAGTCAACCATCTGTGCCACGGTTTCACCTTGTGTTAAGTCATAGTTTACCAAATCCTCATGAAGCTTAGAGGAGCGTTTTATACTCATGGTATGAACGGTTATATTTTCGGGATTTAAGTCACACACCTGCCTTAGAGTAGATTTAAACATCTCCAAATCTTCTCCGGGCAGACCTGCGATTATATCCATATTTATCGCCTTAAAGTCATACTCTTTTGCAAGTACAACCGCATCTTTTATCTGCTCTGCACTATGCGCCCTTCCGATTGTATGAAGGGTTGTATCGTGCATTGTCTGCGGATTTATACTGATGCGGTCAACCTTAAAATCTTTAAGGACTGCAAGCTTCTCTGCCGTAATGGTATCGGGACGCCCTGCCTCAACCGTGAACTCTTTTATATAAGATAAGTCAAAGCTGTCCCATACGTGGCGGAGCAAATCTGCAAGCTGACCGGGCGTAAGAGTTGTGGGGGTGCCGCCGCCTATATATACGGTTTCAATCCTTTGTCTGTTATTCTTTATAATTTCAGCAGTATATGTGATTTCTTTTTTCAGGCATTCTACATACTCAGGTATCAGCTTTGCCGCCTGTTTTGTACCATTTGTGACGAATGAGCAATAAAGGCATCTTGTGGGACAGAATGGGATACCGATATAAAGGCTGACGCCGTCATCATATATACTTTTTCGGATAGGCATTTCAGTCTTGGCAACATTCAGGGCAAGCCTCGCCTTGCTTTCCGTTGTGACACATTCTTTGATGAAGTAGTTTAAGACCGCATTGTCATCTGCACCCTCACAAAGTAGCTTGGTAGCAAGCTTTGCAGGGCGTATGCCTGTTAAAATTCCCCAAGGGTTTTTTGAGTTTAAAATATCAGATATGGGTTTTCCCTTCTTTCCTCACCGATTGTTGTAGACGGTCCGTGCCCCGGATATACCTTTGTATTGTCATCTAAGACAAAGAGCTTTTCCTTAATGGAGTTTATCTCCTCACGCATATTACCGGTTGGGTGGTCAACTCTGCCGACGCTGCGATAAAACAGTGTATCTCCGCTTATTAAAATATCATCAAAGCTAAGGCAGATACAATCCGAGGTATGTCCGGGGGTGTGAATAACCTTGATTTTTGTATCGCCAAATGTGATAATATCACCATCGTTTAAAAATCCGTCAACCTTAGGCGGTGTGAATTCGATGTTTACATAATGGGTTAAATTAAGCAGGCAGTCGGTCAAAAATGCTTCTCCGTTTTTGTGTATAAAAGCAGGAATGTTAAGCATCTCTTTTAGCTTGCCGAGAGCAAGTATATGGTCAAAATGCCCGTGCGTTAAGATGATTTTGACAGGCTTTAAATCGTGACCTTTGAGAAAATCAACAATTTTTTCCGGATGGTCAGGAGCGTCAATAATAATCGCTTCCCTTGTCGCTTCGTCGGCTATAATATAGCAGTTGGTTTCCAACGCACCAAGCTTTAAAGTATAAATATTCATAAAAATCTCCTTACTGACGGCGTCGTGTAACTGAAATAACGCCTTCAATGTTTTGAATATTGTTGATAGCACGCTTTAAGTGTTCGGAGTCACTGATTTCCAATGTAAGCTCAATAAGTGCCAAATCATTTTTGCCACGGCGTGCGTTTACATTTATAGCGGTCAGTTTCATTTCACCTACAACACCCATAACATCTATAAGGAGTAAATCTCTGTCCGTTGCGGTAATGCCGAGGACAGTCTGGAAGGCACTTTCCTGGGTATCCGCCCAATGAACTGAGATTAGGCGTTGTATATCATTATCGGCAGAGTTTGCCTGTATAATGTTAAGGCAATCGGCACGGTGGATGGTAACGCCTCTGCCACGAGTAACATATCCAACGATTTTATCACCCGGGACAGGGTTGCAACAGTGCGAAAATCTGATGAGGCAGTTGTCAATACCTTCAACAATGACACCGGACTGACTCTGGCTTTTAGTAACCTTTGTAACGGTAGGTATAACCGATTCAGGCTTTGTCACCTGTTCTTCAAGCATTTTATTTTTGCATTCGTTCTTGAATCTCGTCACAAAGCGAGACGCACTTAAACTGCCGAAACCGATGCCGGCAAAAAGCTCATCTAAGGCATTAAAGCCATACTTTTTAAGGAGCGGTGTGACAAATTTTTCGTCATCAAGAATGCTGAGCGGTATGCCTGATTTTTTAAGCTCCTTTTCTAAAAAGTCTTTGCCCTTTTCGATATTTTCTTCACGGTTCTCTTTCTTAAACCATTGGTTTATTTTATTTCGTGCTTGCGATGTCTTACAAATTTTAAGCCAATCCAAATTCGGTCCGTGACCGTTTACGGTAATAATATCAACAATATCACCGTTTTTAAGTGCAGTATCAAGAGGTACAATCTTTCCGTTTACTTTTGCCCCTGTTGTCTTATTGCCGATTGCACTATGGATAGCATAGGCAAAGTCAATGGGCGTAGAGCCGGCAGGCAGACTCTTTACATCGCCTTTTGGAGTAAAGACAAATACTTCATCACTGAACATATCTATCTTCAGGGTGTGCATAAAGTCCTCTGCGTTTGTTGTATCTTTCTGAATTTCCAAAAGTTGCTTTATCCAGGCAAGCTTCTCGTCCATATCCGATGCGCCGCTTTTGCCCTCTTTGTATTTCCAATGGGCGGCAATTCCGTTCTCGGCGGTGTTGTGCATATCCCACGTTCTTATCTGTATTTCAAACGGCGTACCGTTCGGGCCAAACATTGTAGAATGAAGGGATTGATACATATTCGGCTTCGGCATTGCGATATAATCCTTAAAACGCCCCGGAATAGGCTTAAAAAGTTCGTGTACAGAGCCTAAAACGGAGTAACATTCTGCAACACTGTCAACTATAACACGGACTGCAAAAAGGTCATAAAGCTCATCAATGGTTTTGTTCTGCATAAACATCTTTCTGTATATACTGTAAAAGTGTTTTGCTCTGCCCTCAATGTGGGCGTTTAAGTTCATAGAGTCAAGCTTATCTTTGATAATGGAAATAATCTCTTGTATATATTCTTCACGTTCCTCACGCTTTTGAGCGATTTTATCAACAATCTCATAATAACCGATAGGGTCTATATATCTAAGCGACAAATCTTCAAGCTCCCACTTGATTTTTGACATACCAAGACGGTGTGCAAGAGGGGCGTATACTTCAAGAGTTTCTCTTGCGATTTCGCGCTGCTTATTTTCGGGCATATATTTAAGGGTGCGCATATTGTGCAACCTGTCTGCAAGTTTAATGACAATAACACGCACATCCTTTGCCATCGCAAAGAACATTTTTCTTAAATTTTCTATCTGCTGTTCCTCTTTAGAGGTGTAGGGAATACGACCGAGCTTTGTAACTCCGTCAACAAGCAGGGCTACGGAGTCGCCGAATTCAGCGGCGATTTCTTCAATGGTGGTATCGGTGTCCTCAACCACATCATGTAAAAGACCTGCCGCAACGGACTCTGTATCAAATTCCATTTCCGCAAGTGTTTCTGCAACATGAATCGGGTGAGTCGCATATGGCTCACCCGATTTACGGACTTGTCCTTCGTGCTTGCTTAGGGCATAGTTATACGCCTTTTCAACTACCGACAAATCACTTGCTTTATTATATTCTCTTATATCTGATAATAACTTTGTTAAAACTGCGTCTGTCATAAAATCACGCCTTATTTTTTAACTTCGGTTGGCCGTACATCTTTCAAAATTAACTGTACATTCTGGAAGCCTTTATAATCGTTGATGTCCAGAGAGAATGTAACATCAATCATATCGCCTTCTTTAAGGTGATTAAAGTATTCTCCCATACCAAAACCTACCGCATCTAAATATTTACCGTCTTTAAAGAGTGTCATACGAAGATGCTTGCCCTCGCTCATAACACTTATTCTGTGAATTTTTATGTTCTTTACCGCAAATGCAGGAGTAGGATTTTCTACGCCGAAAGGTTGGAGCTTGTTTATATCATTTACGGTTTCGATAGTTATGTAAGCAACCTTAATTGCGGCATCTATCGAGATGGTGGGAACAAGCAGGCTTTCGTCAATAACAGCCGCAGGTGATGCGTTTATTTTTTGTCTGAATTCCGGAATGTTTTCAGTCTTAATTGTAAGACCTGCCGCAAGCTCGTGACCGCCGAATTTTTCAAGAAGGTCACTGCAATTCTCCAAAGCACCAAAGAGGTTAAAACCGTTAACACTACGACCTGAACCCTTTGCCTCATCACCGTCTATTGCAAAGAGGATAGACGGCTTATAGAATTTTTCGGTAATCTTTGAAGAAACAATACCTACTATACCGTGATGCCAATTTTCGTGAGGAATAATGATAACTTTATCTTCTTTGATTTCAGGATGTTTTTCGATGTATTCAAGAGCTTCTTTAAACATTTTCTGCTCTGTCTGTTGGCGGAGAACATTTTCCTCGCAGAGTGAATCTGCAAGTTCCTTCGCCTTTGCTTCGTCCTGTGTCAGGAAAAGCTCAACACTGCTTGATGCACAGCCTAAGCGACCGCTTGCATTTATGCGTGGGGCAATACTGTATCCGATAGTGGATGTGGTGATTGCCTTACCGTTTGTCGAAACATCTATAAGTGCTTTAAGTCCGACATTTTTGGTATTTTTAAAACGATTAAGACCTGCCGTGACAATAACACGGTTTTCGTCAACAAGCGGAGAAATATCCGCAACAGTACCAAGACATAAAAGGTCAGCATATTTATCCATTAAATCAGGAAGTGAATTGCCGCCGTCAAGCGCCTGTATAAGCTTAAATACAACGCCGACACCTGCCAGATTTTTAAAAGGATACGGACAGTCCTTGCGCTTGGGGTCAATGGCCGCATACGCAGTCGGGATTGTTTCCTTACATTCGTGGTGGTCGGTAATAATTACATCAAGACCGATTGACTTTGCGTAGTCGGTTTCCTCCACAGCGGTGATACCTGTATCAACCGTAATGATTAAAGATGTACCGTCAGCCTTAATCTTATCCAAAGCTTCTTTGTTTACGCCATAGCCTTCTTGGATACGGTCAGGCACATAATAACCGACTTCAATCCCCATATCTCTTAAATGTTGATAAAGAATGGCAATAGAAGTAATACCGTCTACATCATAATCGCCGTATATGGTAATCTTCTCTTTTTTTTCAAGGGCCTGCTTGATGCGCTTTACTGCCTTGTCCATATCACGGATAAGATACGGGTCGTGCATCACGCTTAAATCTCGGCTTAAAAACGCTTCGATTGCCTCGTCTTCTCGTATGCCACGGTTATACATAATGATAGCCGTAAGGGGAGAAATGCCGAATTTCTTTGACATTTCAATCACACGTTCTTTGTCGAATTCCTTTAAAATCCACTTCTTTTTTAACATAAATATATCTCCTAAATTATTGATAACTAATCTATGAGGACTAAACCCTGAATACATTTTAACACTAAATTTCCGCAAATACAACACTTTTTCAAAGGTTTTTGCATTTTTTTGAAAATTTATATAAAGATGCGTTTAGGCAGACAGAAAGGTGCGAAAAACAAATTTTTCTTAATAATCGTCCAAGCCCTGTTTCGGTCTGCCGCTACTGACCGCAATGTAAAAATTTGTTTTTCGCAAAATCCGTAATAAATATTCAAATTCTGATTGGTTAAGTTTATTTAAGCTCTACAATGGTTACTCCGTTTTCTCCTTCGCCATAAGTGCCGAGGCGGTACGATTTTACCTGTGGGTGATGTCTAAGAAGTTCGTGTATACTGCTTCTAAGTGCGCCTGTGCCTTTGCCGTGGATAATAGAAGCGGTAGTAATGCCGCCGAGTACACATTCGTCTAAAAACTTTTCGGTTTCAAGCTCCGCTTCCTCACACATCATACCACGAAGGTCAACCTCGGTTTTCGGTGCAGCTTTCCTGATACCGCTACCCTTTTTCGGCGGTATATAAGAGTCAGGCGCAACTCCTTTGTCGTCCTCTAAAACCAAAAGATTGTCAATTGAAGAACTTATCTTCATTATCCCCACTTGAATTACCGCACTCTTGTCTTTTTTGTTAATGCTTACAACAGTTCCTTTGTCATTTAAGTCCATTATCAGGACATTTGAACCGAGCTTTAAAGTGTTAATATTTGCATTTGAATGCGGATTTTTCTGCGTGCGGCTCTTTGGCGGAACGTTGCTTTTCTTTTTAAGCCCAAGCTCTCGGCGTACTTCCTCCATAGCACGCTTTGTTTCTTCGTCGTTTCGCTTTTTCTGCGCCTCACGAAGTTTAAGGAGCATTTCCTCAACTTCTTCTTGGGCGTCGGTGATTATCTTTTCCGCTTTTTCACGGGCACGGTCATATATTTTGTCCTTTTGCTTATTTATCTTATCACGCTCACGCTCAAGCTCTGCTTTTAAGTCGGCTATTTCACGACGCATACGCTCTTGCTCATCTTTAAACTTTTCGGCAGTGATACGACTATCCTCCAAGTCGCTTATTACATCTTCAAATTTTATATCCTCATCGGACAAAAGCTCCTTTGACCTGTCAATTATATGCTTTGACAGACCGAGCTTTTGTGATATTGCAAATGCGTTACTCTTTCCCGGAACGCCGATTAACAGACGGTAGGTGGGGCTTAGAGTATTTACATCAAATTCACACGAGGCATTCTCTACGCCCTCTGTCGAAAGTGCGTAGAGTTTAAGCTCACTGTAATGCGTGGTCGCAACAGTTCGTGCGCCAAGTGCACGCATATTTTCTATAATAGCCATTGCAAGGGCGGCACCTTCAACGGGGTCGGTGCCGGCACCTAACTCGTCAAAGAGAACAAGGGAGGAGGAGTCCACTTTTTCCGTGATGGAAACGATGTTCTTAATATGTGACGAAAAGGTTGAAAGATTTTGTTCTATGCTCTGTTCGTCGCCGATATCCGCAAAAATATTTTCAAATACTGCGATTTCGCTTTCGTCACTTGCCGGTATATAAAGCCCCGCTTGTGCCATCAGACAGAACAATCCGATAGTTTTAAGCACTACTGTTTTTCCGCCTGTGTTTGGACCTGTTACGATAAGGGTATCAAAGCTTGTGCCTACCGAAACATCAACAGGTACAATCTTTTTCTTGTCAATTAAAGGGTGTCTGCCCTTGATAATATTTATCCTTCCTTCATTGTTCAGTTTCGGGCAAATTCCCTTCATATCAATGGCAAGCTTTGCCTTTGCAAAAACCAAGTCAATGTCAATGAGTGCATCATAAGTGTATTTAAGGTTGTCACATTCTTCTGCAACCTTTTGTGACAGCTCTGCAAGTATCCGTTCGATTTCTGCCTTTTCTTTGATTGAAAGCTCGTGCAATTCATTATTGGCATTTACAACGCCGGCAGGCTCAATAAAGACCGTACTGCCTGACGATGACATATCGTGTACTATGCCGGCAATTTCGCTCCTGAACTCTGCTTTTACAGGCACGACATAACGATTGTTACGCATCGTTACAATGGCGTCCTGTAAGAATTTTTGGTAGTGGGCGGAACGCACCATACCGTCAAGGGTGGTCTTGATTTTATTGCCTGCATTGCGTATCTTCCGCCTTATATCGTAAAGTGCGGAACTTGCGTTGTCTGCGATTTCTTCATCGGATATAATCGAAGCACAAATTTCTTCTTCAAGGCGTTTGTTTGGAACAAGCTCCTCAAAGTATTCGCAGAGAACCCCCACCTGTTCGGGAGTGTATTTTTTGAGCAGACGAGCCGCTTTAAAAAGGCGTGCGGTATTTAAAAGCTCTGCCGCGGAGAGGGTGCCGCCCATTTTAAGGCGTTTTATAATACCGCTTACATCTTCTACGGTGAGTATTTCCGGGGTGCCGTATTTCAAAACGGTTATAACTGCCGCATCTGTTTCCGCCATCAATTTTTCCGCAACCTTGTACGAGGAGGAGGGAACAAGCTTTAAAATCTTATTTGCAGTCAGCTCATTCTTTGCGTAGTTTGTAAGCATATTTAAGATTTTATTAAATTCAAGGGTTTCAAGAGTTTTAGCTTCCATTTCCTTTCCTCCTTAAATCAGATTAGTATTTTTATATTATACACGCAACTATTATGTTTTGTCAAAACCTTTATTACTTGCATATAATAAAATGTTGAAAAGTTAATAAATATGTGATATACTAAATAATCAAAAGGATGGAGATTTTTTATGGATATATATTTAGATAACAGTGCTACTACAAGACCGTATAAGCGTGTGGTGGATACGGTTGCAGAGGTGATGAGCAATCATTACGGCAATCCTTCGTCACTTCACAGGCTCGGTATAGATGCGGAGAAGGTAGTAAAGCAGGCAAAGCAAAACATTGCCTCAACAATAAAGGCAAACCCGAACGAGATATTTTTCACCTCCGGCGGTACAGAGTCGGACAATCTTGCCATAATGGGCGTGTGTGCGGCAAACCGAGGTAAGCATATTATCGGCACCACGGTGGAACATCCGGCAGTTTTGAATACGCTTAAAGAGATGGAAAAGCGAGGCTATGAGGTGGACATTCTCCCTGTTGATAAAAGCGGAGCTGTTTCCTTGGAGGTCTTTGAAAGGCTTGTCAGCGATGATACCGTTTTGGTTACCGCAATGCATGTAAATAACGAAATCGGCACAATAGAGCCTATTGAAAAGATGATAAAGATGCTGCGAGAGAAAAATCCAAATGCCTATTTTCATCTTGATGCTGTGCAGTCATATTGCAAACTGCCTATCAATGTAAATCAACTTGATGTGGATTTAATATCGCTTAGCGCTCATAAAATTCACGGGCCGAACGGTGTCGGTGCATTGTATATAAGAAAGGGCACAAAGATTGCACCTGTCAGCTACGGCGGCGGTCAGCAGGACGGCCTCAGACCGGGCACGGAGAATGTGGCAGGTATTGCAGGCTTTGGCGTTGCCGCACAGTGGTGTCAAAGTAAGATGATGGACAGCGTGCCTAAAATGAACGCACTCAGGAACAGGCTTGCGAAGGGGATTTTAAGCAATATATCCGGCGTAACCATAAACACGCCAAATATATGCGCGCCTCATATTTTAAATGTTTCATTTACAGGCGTCAGAGCAGAGGTACTGCTTCATTCCTTGGAAGCGGAAAATATCTATGTTTCAAGCGGAAGTGCGTGCAGCAGTCATAAAAAGGGCGAGCCGAGCCATGTTTTAGAGGCAATAGGACTTGACAAAAAGAAGATAGGAAGCAGTATAAGGTTTAGCTTGTCGGAATTTACAACTCCGGAGGAGATAGATAAAACCGTTTCGGCGCTTACAAGTATCGTAAGCCGTTTAAGAAAGCTTGGAATTGACTAAAAGGAGAAAGTACAAATGAAAAAATGCGATTTGGTATTATTAAAGTATGGTGAAATTGCCTTAAAAGGACTCAACAGACCGTTGTTTGAAAGGAAACTTACCGATAATATTGCAAGTGCATTATCCAAGATAGGCAGATTTAGCATAAAGCGTTCTCAATCTACAATCTATGTAGAGCCTCTTGAAGATAACATTGATATGCAAGAGGCGGTTAAGCGCCTTAAAAAGGTTTTCGGTATAGTAAATATCTGTCCTGTTGCACGGTGCGAAAAGGACTTGGACGAGATAGAGAAAACTGCGATAGAGTGCCTCTCTGATATGGATTTAAAGGGTAAGACTTTTAAAGTTGAAGCAAAGAGAGAGGATAAGCAGTTCCCTCTCAATTCTCCGCAGCTGTGTATGGAGATGGGCGGACGAATTTTAGACGCATATCCTTGCCTTAAAGTCGATGTGCATAATCCTGATATTTTAGTGCAAATTGAGATTAGAAAAGATGCGTATGTATATACCGAAAAGGTGCTTGGTGCAGGTGGTATGCCTGTCGGTTCAAGCGGCCGTGCGGCACTTCTTTTAAGCGGCGGTATTGACAGTCCTGTCGCAGGGTATATGA
>JAZLIC010000098.1:0-8036 GCA_045617225.1 Clostridia bacterium | reverse complement strand
TCGCCACAGCGATTTTGCACCTTACTTCTTCCCTCTTCCATATTACTTTTTACTTTCAAAAATCGACAGGTTTTCGAGGGAAGAGTGAAGAGTGAAGAGGTAATAAGTAAAAATCCTCATTCTTACGAACGAGGATTTTTGGAGGTGCCACCCGGATTTGAACCGGGGAATCAGGGTGTTGCAGACCCACGCCTTACCACTTGGCTATGGCACCATATTTAATTTTTATGATAAAAGGCGCAACTTTATGCGCCTTTTATCTTTGGAGCGGAAGACGAGATTCGAACTCGCGACGTTCACCTTGGCAAGGTGACGCTCTACCACTGAGCCACTCCCGCTTATCTTTGTGGTGCCTCCGGGCGGAATCGAACCACCGACACGGGGATTTTCAGTCCCCTGCTCTACCGACTGAGCTACAGAGGCATATAAATTATATATGACACACGCCGGTTTCTTAATTACTTTTGCTTCGTAATAAAATTTTACTTCTGCCTTCTTGCGATTCAAGAAAACAGAAGTATGGCGATCCGGATGGGGTTCGAACCCACGACCTCCAGCGTGACAGGCTGGCATTCTAACCAACTGAACTACCGGACCGTGTATGGTGGGCACTACAGGGCTCGAACCTGTGACCCTCTGCTTGTAAGGCAGATGCTCTCCCAGCTGAGCTAAGCGCCCACACCGTCCGCTGTTGCAAATCAACAACAGGTGCTATTATACAGATTTCAGGAAAAAAAGTCAAGACCTAATTTTGTGATTATCTTAATTTATTCTAATATATCACTCTGTTTACTCGTTTTTTCTCTGTTTTACTAACTTTTTCTCTCTTAATCATTATTTAACCTTTGTAATTTTCGCAAGTTCTTTAAGTTCTTCGCCCGTGAATTCGTACGGTGTATTGCAGAATTGGCAGACGATTTCGGCACCGTTTTGCTCCTTGATAATGCTTTCAAGTTCTGTCTTTCCCAATGAAATCAAAGCCCGTGCCATACGCTCCCTGCAACAATCGCATTTGTAGCCTATTTCTGTTTCTTCTAAGATTTCAGGCTCAAAGCCAAGTAAAACATACTTAATAATCTCTTTGCCGTCCATACCGCTCTCAAGCATCTCGGTAACAGGCATCAAATCTTTTATACTGTTTTCAAGCTTAATCAAGGTTTTTTCCTCACAATTCGGCATAACTTGAATAATAAATCCGCCCGAGCATTTGGCAGTATAGTCCCTGTCCACAAGTACCCCCAGTGCAACTACGCTCGGCACCTGTTCCGACTGTGCAAAATAGTACGCCAAATCATCGCCAACCTCACCAGTTTGGAGTTCAAGCTGACCTACATACGGCTCCTTCATCTTTAAATCCTTGATAACACTAAGCACGCCCTTGCCGATTGCGCCGCCTACATCAAGCTTGCCTTTTGAATTAAGGGGCATAGCACAGGCAGGATTTGCAACATAGCCCTTTACCATACCGTTTGCATCGGATACCACTACCACATTTTTGAGAGGGCCGTCACCCTTCATTTGAAGTGTCAGCGAGGAATCGGGCGTTTTAAGCATTGCGCCCATCATACTTCCTGCCGATAAAAGTCTGCCGAGTGCCGCAGTTGCCACAGGTGACAAGCCGTGATACTCTTGTGCAGTACGTACCGTATCGGTAGTAACTACCGCATACATACGCAAAAATCCGTCTTTACTGACTGCTTTTGTTAATTTATCCATAAACCTACACTCCATCTCTTAAAGAAAAATCGACTCAAACCATGAGCCGATTTTAAAAGTCAATATTTATGTTTCTCTAAAATTGAAGGAAACTACACACGCTTTACTTCAACAGCCTGTGGGCCCTTTGCACCTTCGATAACATCAAATTCAACTTCTGCGCCTTCGTCTAATGTCTTGTAACCGTCCATAGCAATCGCAGAGTAGTGAACAAATACATCTGTACCATCCTCACTCTCAATGAAGCCAAAACCCTTCTCGGCATTAAACCATTTTACCTTTCCTGTCATTAAAAAATACCTCCTAAAATCTTTAGCCGAGAATATTTGAAATCCACGACCACTTTGTGCATTATATCATAGCAAAATATGTTTGTCAATCGTTTTTCACCATTATTTTATGACAAGAAGGCTTATATTATGTCAAATTATTCAATATCAAAAAGCATCAAAGAGCTTTTTCTTGACTTGACATCACAAATGTTATATAATAGACAGAATGTTAAAGTTTTTGAAAGGAGCATAATTATGGACAACAATGATATTTCATCTTTCTATTCAGACGAAAGCTTTAAAAAATATTTTGACATGATACATACTCAAAATGCAGAGTGGAACGCAATTCCGCAACATTACTACACCGAATACGGAGTAAAGCGAGGACTCAGAAACCCTGATGGTACAGGTGTGCTTGCAGGGCTTACTTCCATCGGCGAAGTTCACGGTTATGTTATGGACGAAGGTAACAAAGCGCCCGTTGAAGGTAAGCTCCGTTACAGAGGAATAAGCGTAGAGGATATTATTGCAAGTTGCAAAAAAGAACACAGATTCGGCTTTGAAGAAACTGCCTTTCTGCTTTTGTTCGGTGTTCTGCCAAACAGAGAAGTCCTGAAAAATTTTGAGCAGCTTTTAGCAAGCCGCCGCACACTTCCCGGAAAGTTTACCGAGGATATGATTTTAAAAGCACCAAGTAAAAATATTATGAACAAGCTCGGCAGAAGTGTATTGGCGCTGTACTCTTATGATGACAACCCTGATGATACATCTCTGCCAAATCTGCTCCGTCAGAGTATTGACCTTATTGCACGTTTCCCTGTTTTAGTAGCAAACTCATTCGCCTGCAAACGCCACTATTTCGACGATGAGAGCCTTATACTGCACAATCCGCAACCTGAACTTTCGGCGGCGGAAAACTTTCTCTATATGATACGCCCGGATAATAAATACACGGCTTTGGAAGCAGAGATTTTAGACCTTACAATGGTTCTTCAAGCAGAGCACGGCGGCGGTAACAACTCCGCATTTGCAGTCCATGTCCTCTCATCTACGGGAACGGATACATATTCCGCAATATCCGCATCTGTCGGCTCTCTTAAAGGTCCTAAGCACGGCGGTGCAAATTACAGTATGCTCTCTCAGATGGAAGAACTTAAAGCCAGCATTAAGGATTGGGAAAACGAAGAAGAAGTTTTGGAATACTTAAAGAAAATATTAAGAAAAGAAGCCGGCGACGGTGAAGGTCTTATCTATGGTATGGGACATGCAGTTTACACACTTTCCGACCCGAGAGAAGTTATCCTTAAAGAACGTGCCGAATTCCTGGCAACACAGACAGGCCACGAAAAAGAGTTTAAGCTCTATGACTTGGTAGAGAGGCTTGCACCTATTGCCTTTAAAGAAGAAAAGGGAATTGATAAAGTTATGTGTGCAAACGTCGATTTTTACAGCGGATTTGTATATACTATGCTTAACATTCCGCAGGAATTATTCACACCGATTTTTGCAATGTCAAGAATTGTCGGTTGGTGCGCACATCGTATTGAGGAAGTTATGAACGGAAAGAAGATTATCCGTCCTGCTTACCGCAGTACGGTCAAGAGGCGGTCATATATACCGCTTGACGAGCGTTAAGATAATAAAAAATGGAGCGACAAAATGTCGCTCCATTTTTTATTATCTAAGTTTATCCGCTGCCGTCTTTACTGCGGTCAGATTATTCTTATACATACTTATATATCTTTCAAAGCCCTTTTTACACTCATCTTCGGGCTTTGCCACCGTAAATTTTGTATTCACAAAAACTTTACTGTCCAAAAACTCACTCAGTGCAGCACCGCTGTCTTTAATATAAGCCGCAAGGATTGCCATTCCGTAAGGTCCTCCCTCGCCGGAGGTTTCCATACATTTTACGGGTATATTAAGCGCAGATGCCATAAACTTATCGCAAACTCCGCTTGTTTTAAATAATCCGCCATGCCCAAGCAGGCAATCAACGGTTACGCCTTCCTTAATAAGAATATCCATACCCAACTTTAATGTCGCCATTGTTCCGTAGAGTTGCGAACGCATAAAGTTGGCAAGGCTTAAATTACTGTCAGGCTTTCTGATTACCATAGGGACGCCCTTATCAAGGTGAGTTATAACCTCCCCTGCCATATAGTTATAGCTTAAAACAGCGTCACAATCCGCATCACCCTCTAATGCTTTTTTAAACAACGTTGTATACAAGTCGCCCGTATCCGCATTAAGGTTAAAAGCTTCAAGAGCTTCCGACAGCATCTTAACCCATACATTCAGGTCATTTGTGCAGTTGTTGCAATGTACCATCGCAACAGGACTGCCGTCGGGAGTTGTCACCATATCAATTTCCGTGTGTAAATTTTTTAGTGCTTTTTCAAGGACAACCATTGCAAAAATTGAAGTTCCGGCAGAAACGTTACCGCTTTTTGGGCATATTGAATTTGTTGCAACCATTCCCGTTCCCGCATCACCTTCGGGCGGTGCAAACAATACGCCTTTATTCAATTTTCCGCCGATTAAATCGGCGCCCTTTTGCGAAAGCCGACCTGCCTCAGCTCCGGCAGGCAAAACCTTTGGGAGTATGTCAAGCAGTTTGTAATCCAAGCCGGCTTTGACAAGAAGTTTATCGAACTTTTCAGCCATATCACGATTATAGCCACCGCTTGCAGAGTCAATAGGGAACATTCCGGACGCATCACCTATACCTAAAACATTCTCGCCTGTCAGCATATAGTGAACATAGCCTGCCAAAGTGGTTATATGAGCGATTTTTGAGATATGTTCCTCTTTATTCAGTATCGCCTGATACAGATGAGCAATCGACCACCTCTGCGGTATATTAAATTCAAAAAGAGCGGTGAGCTTTTCTGCCGCTTCGCCGGTTATGGTATTCTGCCAAGTTCTGAAAGGCACAAGCAAGTTCCAATCCTTATCAAAAGCAATATAACCGTGCATCATTGCGGAAATACCAATCGCCTCAATATCATCTTTGCAAGATATACCGCTAAGCACCGCATTAAGTCCTGTCAATACATCTTCCAAACGGTATGTCCATATGCCGTTATCATATGTACTTTTCCAGCCATACGATGCACTTTCGGACACCTCATATTTTTCATTGATTTTTACCGCCTTAATATTTGTTGAGCCGAATTCTATTCCCAAATACATAATAATAATCTCCTTTTAAGCGTTTATATAATAATATACCTTTCATATAAAAAGTTCAATATATTTTTTATAATCAGTTTTTCGCAGAGCGGGCGACCACACAGAAAAATCCCCTACTGATAATACCGCATAATCAAAAATCCTGCCAAATGGGCAGGATTTTTGATTAAAGTTCTGATGTACAATGCGGACAACGCTTTGCGTCGATTGAAATTTCCGAGCAACAGTACGGGCATTTCTTTGTAGTAGGCTCTTCCACTGCTTCTTCCTTTTTCTTAGTAACATTTGCAAGCTTCGCAAGAGTCTTAACAAGCATAAATACTATAAATGCCATAATAACAAAGTTGATAATTTCTGTTACAAACGCACCGTAACCGATTGCCACCTCAGGCTTCACAACCTCACTGCCTTCCATAACCGCTTCTTTGATTATCCACTTCATATTCTTAAAGTCGATACCTCCGAAAAGTCCCAAAAGCGGTGAAAAAATATCACCCACCAAAGATGTAACGATTTTTTGGAAAGCACCGCCGATAATAACGCCGACTGCCAAGTCAACTACATTACCGCGCATTGCAAATTCCTTAAACTCATTTAAAAACTTCTTCATAGTTTCACCTCCCCTATGTTTTTTATTTTATTTTTGTACTATAAACGAAAGACGCTCGCTATCCTCTCTCGGTGCGTCAAATGTAAGTCCGTCATAGATGCCCACACATTTAAGGTCTGCGTTTTCTATCATTTCTTCTATCGTTTCTCTTGTATAACCATACTCCTCCTGATACTCGTCAAAACGGTCATATGCACCTTTATCATTCGGGATAAACATATTAAGGTTAAAGACGCATATATTATCATCTTCAAGATAGTCACTGCTCCAAGCGCAAAATCCGTCACCTTCATCATAGACAAAGGTTTTTCCGTCAAGAGTATTCTTAAACTTATATACGGTGTTAATATCAAAGATAAAGATGCCGCCGGGATTTAAGTAATTCTTCACCAAAGCAAGCATTTTTTCGAAATTCTTCGGCTCGGTAATATAGTTTACTCCGTCTAATGCACACACAATGGCGTCAACCGTTCCGTACAGTTCAAACTCGGTCATATCCTGATTTAAAAACAGAATATCAAGGTTTTCCTCCGCCGCCTTTTCTCGGGCAATATTTAACATATCGACCGACAAATCAAGTCCTATCATATCAAAACCGCACTTGCTCATCGGAATGGTAACATTGCCTGTTCCGCAAGCCATATCAAGCACAAGCGTCGGCTTATCCTTCAAGAACTTTTTAAAGCAACTTAAATAATATTCTGTAAAGCTATCATAATCCACATCTTGAAGTGCATCATAAATCTTTGCAAAATGCTGATACATTCTATCAATCCACCTTTTCAAGTCTTGCATATGCCGCCATCAAATTCTTCTCGCCTATATCAAATTTAATTTTAAGGAAGAAGTCCGCGCCTATCTTTTGAGCGGATATAATCGTACCCACACCAAATGTGCGATGCTTTACCTTATCACCTACACTAAACTCGCAAGTTGAAGTATCGTCTTTGGGTTTTGCGCTCTTTGCGTTGCCTTTTAAGAATGAGCTGTCACCAAAGCCGCTGTATGTACTCTTAGAGGCAGACACAGGTACAGATTTTTTGGGTTCGGGCACAACACGGAGCATAAGCTCCGGCGGCACTTCCGACAAAAATCTTGACGGCTGATTATACTTGGTTGCGCCAAACAATGTTCGGCTTTGGGCATATGTCAAAAACAATCTCTTTTTTGCACGGGTGATACCCACATAGCACAAACGCCGCTCCTCTTCAAGTTCGGTATCGTCACCGAAGGAGCGTTGACTCGGGAAAAGTCCCTCCTCCATACCGACCAAAAACACATTCGGGAATTCAAGTCCCTTTGCACTGTGCAAAGTCATAAGGGTAACTGTGTCCTGCGCCTCGTCATAATTATCAATATCGGAAATAAGCGAAATATCCTCCAAAAGCTCCTCTAAGCTTATTGCCGTATCTTCTTTTACCTTCTCTTGTACCATAGATATAAACTCGTCCAAGTTTCCAAGCCGGGTTTGGTTTTCAATACTCTTTTCCGCCTTTAATGCACCGCGCATATTTGTATCGTCCAAAACCTTGTTCACAAACGGTTCAAGCTCCAATCCGCTATCTAAAGCTTCTCTCAAGCTTAAAATCATATCGGCGAACTGTTTAAGTTTTGTTGCCGCCTTGCTTGGTATATCATCATACATATCTGCATCCTTACAGATGTCAAACATCGTCTTTTGCTCCGCCGCCGCCACAAGTGCCACTTTATCCACGGTAGCATCACCTATGCCACGTTTCGGCTCGTTTATCACTCTGCGAAGTGCCACAGAATCGTCATGATTTTGGATAAGACGCAAATATGATGTCAAATCCTTTATCTCCTTGCGGTCATAGAACCTAAGACCGCCCAAAACACGATAAGGTATAGCCGCCTTTAAAAGTGCATCTTCTATTACACGCGACTGTGCGTTAACACGGTAAAGGACAGCAGTGTCGTTAAGATTGCCGCCAAGCTTGCGAATTTGCGATGCCACATAATACGCCTCGGCGTGCTCATACTCGCCACGGTAGAGGTATATTTTATCGCCGCCGCCGTTATTTGTCCAAAGGGACTTGCCCTTTCTGCCACGATTATTCTTTATGACATTATTCGCCGCATCAAGGATTGTCTGCGTTGAACGATAGTTTTCTTCAAGCTTGATTACCGTACAATCCTTAAACTCCTTCTCAAAACCTAAAATATTTTGTATATCCGCACCGCGAAATTTATATATACTTTGGTCATCATCGCCTACAACA